>JAAYQJ010000110.1 GCA_012519355.1 Tissierellia bacterium
AAGGTGAAATAAAAAGGTAATATGTGATATAATTTTTAGGAATATTAATTGATATATGAAAGGAGTTTTTTTCTATGGCAAAAGTAGTAGTATTTGATCATCCACTAATTAAACATAAACTTACCTTTATAAGAGATAAGAATACTGGTTCTAAGGAATTTAGAGAATTAGTTACAGAAGTTTCTTTGCTTATGGGATATGAAGTTACAAGGGATTTTCCCCTTGAAGAAATTGAAATAGAAACACCTTTAACTAAAATGAAATCACAAGTTATATCTGGAAAGAAAGTAGGTATTATCCCTATACTTAGGGCAGGCTTAGGCATGGTAGATGGGATGTTGAAGCTTATTCCTACTGCTAAGGTAGGCCATGTAGGACTTTATAGGGATCCTGAAACCCTAAAGCCAGTAGAATACTATTGTAAGTTACCTCAAGATATTGAGGAAAGGGACTTAATAGTTTTAGACCCAATGTTAGCAACAGGTGGTTCAGCAGTAGCTGCTATAAATTTCTTAAAACAAAGAGGGGCTAAATCCATTAGACTAGTATGCCTAATAGCTGCTCCAGAGGGAGTCAAGGCAGTAGAAGATGCCCATCCTGATGTGGATATTTATGTAGCAAGTTTGGATGAAAGGTTAAACGAACATGCCTATATAGTTCCAGGCTTGGGAGATGCTGGTGATAGATTGTTCGGTACTAAATAATAGAGAGGGTTTTATATGCTAAAATATATTCTACCTTTTTTAACTGCAGTGATTTTTTCATTTACATTGACTCCATTAGTAAGGAAATTGGCCATCAAAATTGGGGCAGTTGATATTCCCAAGGATAATAGGAGGGTGCACAAGGAACCTATGCCCCATATGGGTGGATTAGCCATATTTTTTGCAGTGATTATAGTTACTTTGATTTTTCTTCCATTGAGCCGTGAAATCATTTCCATAATACTGGGCGGAACAATTATTGTAATGGGAGGAATATTAGACGACCTTAGAGACCTAAATCCAAAGGCAAAATTTATGTTTCAAATAGCTGCAGGGCTAGTTATTATAATTGGGGGAGTTAAGGTTGACTTTGTCACCAATCCCTTCTCTAGGGATATCGCCTTATTAGACTTAAGATGGCTATCAATACCTATTACCCTATTTTGGATAGTAGGTATTACAAATACATTGAACTTTATTGATGGCTTAGATGGATTGTCAGCTGGAGTTGCAATGATATCTAGCCTAACCCTGATGATAGTAGCAGCTAGGTTTGGCTATTCAAATATTATAGTTTTATCAGCTGCAATGGCAGGAGCTTGTTTAGGCTTTTTACCATATAACTTTAATCCAGCTAAGATTTTTATGGGAGATACAGGAGCCCTATTTTTAGGCTTTATGTTAGCTGCCGTAACCATAGAAGGAGTAATGAAATCTGTGGCAACTATAGCCATAGTGGCTCCAATACTTATATTATCAGTGCCAATTTTTGACACAACCTTTGCTATTTGTAGAAGGTTGTTAAATGGTCAATCTATAGTTGCAGCAGATAAGGGACATTTACATCATAGATTGTTAAATAGAGGATTTTCTCAAAGAAAATCTGTACTTATACTTTATAGTATATCTGCAGCCTTTGGCTTAATTGCCATACTTGTATCTCAAGCAAATAGTAAACAAGCTGTATACCTGTCCCTAGCCTTGCTTATAGGCTCTGTTATAGTGGCAGCTAAACTTGGGATATTTGAGAAAAGGAATTAACCAGTGGACAATTGAAAATGGACAATGGACAACTATAATAAATTCACAGTGCACAACTTAAAGCAATTGACAATGGACAATGCACAATTGACAATTTTGAAGCTCTGGAACTAGAGATTATTGTGACCCAAAAGCCTTACAATAACATTGTCAATTGTCAACTGTCAATTGTCCACTGAAGGTAATTGTGAACTGTGAATTGTGAATTGTCAATTGATAAAAGAGGGAGGGGTAGTATTGAAAATAATGACTGTCTTTGGTACTAGGCCTGAGGGGATTAAGATGGCCCCTGTAGTAAAGGAGCTAGAAAGAAGACAAGGCGTAGAAAGTATAGTATGTATAACAGCACAACATAGAGAAATGCTAGACCAAGTATTAAAGGTATTTAATATAGAACCGGACTATGATCTAAATATTTTCAAACCAGGACAAAGCTTATCAGAAGTAACAACTAGAGCCTTAATGGGCTTAGAAGAAGTAATAGCAAAGGAAAAACCAGATGTACTATTGGTTCAAGGAGATACTACTACTGTATTTGCAGGAGCCTTAGCTGCATTTTATCAAAGAATAAAAATTGGACATGTGGAAGCTGGACTTCGTAGTGGAAACCTCTACTCACCCTATCCCGAAGAAGCCAATAGGAAGTTAACAGGAGTACTTACAGACTATCACTTTGCTCCTACTACTAGGAACAAAGTGAATTTACTGAATGAAGGCTACCCAGAGGAAAAAATATATATAACTGGCAATACCGTAATAGATGCCTTGAAATATGTGGTTAAAGAAGATTACATATTTAATATAGACTTATTAAATCAAATGGATTATGAAAACAAGAGGGTAATTCTACTTACTGCTCATAGGCGGGAAAATATTGGTGAACCAATGGAAAATATATTCAATGCTATTAAAGATATAGTAACAAAATATGAAGATGTAGAACTGGTTTGGCCAATGCATTTAAATCCAAAGGTTAGGGAAATCGCCTATAAGGTATTATCTAACCATGATAGGATTCATTTAATTGAGCCCTTAGATTATGAGCCAATGGCAAACCTAATGTCAAAGGCACATTTAATAGTTACAGACTCAGGTGGATTACAGGAAGAAGGACCTACCTTTGGAGTGCCAGTCCTTGTAGTTCGTGAAGAAACAGAAAGACCAGAAGGTATAGAGGCTGGAACTGCCAAATTAGTAGGTACCAGCTATGAAAGAGTATTTGAAGAACTAGACCTACTATTATCAAATGAAGAAGAGTATAAAAAAATGGCCAATGCAGTTAACCCATATGGAGACGGAAAGGCCAGTGAAAGAATAGTAGATATTTTGCTTAATGAAAATAAATTAGAATAGTTTTTTAAGTATAATAAGCAGCACTCAGTTTGAATGGAGTGTTGCTTTTATATATAGTTTAACCTGATAATATGTTATAATATATTAAACAGTGAATAGCTAATAGTTAATAGTGAAAAGTGAATAGTTTACTTCGAATTGTAAATTGCCATGGAAAGTCACCCTAAGGGAAGGGGCTCTAGACCAAAAATCTAGCCCCAGACAACTATTCACTATTAGTTATTAACTATTCACTAAAAAAAAGGGTGTGGTTTTCATGGAAGATAAATTAGCCGAACTTAAAGAAAGTATTGAGATGCTTGAAGATATCCTGAATTATGCCTATGAAGGCTATGTCTTAGTGGACCCTGAAGGTAAAATAGTCAAGATGAACTATGAAAAGCTCCTGGGCATTAAGGAAGAAGATGCTATTGGCAAGCCTGTTGAAGAAGTAATAGAGAATACCCGTATGCATATAGTAGTTAAAACTGGAATAAAAGAAATAAGGGATGTTCAAAGAATCCAAGGCCATGATATGATAACCAATCGTATCCCCATTATCAAGGAAAATAAGGTAATTGGGGCTGTAGGAACAGTCTTGTTTAAGGACATAAGCGAAGTCAAGGAACTGGCCCACCAACTCCTGGACTTACAATCTAAAATTAACAAGTATAAGGGTGAAATCGAAAGAATAGAGGGGACCAAATACTCCTTTGATAGCATTATTACTAGAAATCCAAAGATGGAATACCTAAAAAAAGTAGGTAGGAGGGCTGCAGAAACCAATTCAACTGTCCTAGTAACAGGAGAATCCGGTACTGGAAAGGAGCTCTTTGCCCATGCAATCCATAGGGCAAGCTATAGGAAAGAAGAGGCCTTTATAGCCATTAATTGTGCTGCCATACCTAGGGACTTATTGGAGTCTGAACTCTTTGGCTATGACAGGGGGGCCTTTACAGGAGCCAGAAGGGAAGGCAAGCCAGGGAAATTTGAACAAGCCCTAGGTGGGACCATATTCTTAGATGAAATAGGGGATATGCCTATGGAGATGCAGGCTAAAATCCTTAGGGTATTAGAATCTAAAGAATTTGAGAGGATAGGCAGCAACAAAAAAATAGCCTTTGACGCTAGGGTTATAGCAGCTACTAATGAAAACTTAGAAGAAGCTGTTAAAAAGGGCAAGTTCAGAGAGGACCTATATTATAGGCTAAATGTTATTTCCATAGAAATTCCACCCCTAAGGGAGAGAAAAGAAGATATAGAGCCCTTGGCTAAAAATATCTTGGAGTTTTTGCTAGAGGAGCTGAAATTAGGAGAAAAGGAAATTACTAGGGAAACTATGAATATATTAAAAAGACATACTTGGCCAGGTAATGTTAGGGAACTGAGAAATGTATTGGAAAGGGCAGTTAATCTTGCAACTGGTAAATTCATAATGCCAGAGCACTTACCAGAAAGATTATTTGGTAGATATGATTATATGGCAGGAAATATGGAAGACATACCCTTGTTAAGGGATGTAGTTGCTGAGGCAGAAATTGAAGCCATAAGAAAGGCTCTTATGCTGGCAAATGGGAATAAGTCCTTGGCAGCAGAGAGGTTAGGCATCCATAGAACAGCCTTATATAAGAAGATTGACAAATACAATATTAATGATGTATACAATTAGATACAGTTTTCATAGGAGTGTAGATATTTAGGTACACACAAAAGCCTGGAATATGGCAAGGGTGTAGAAAAATATCTACACTTTTTATTTTGTTTAAAAATTATGAATAATATTTAACTTTTTATTCATATCTAAAAACCAGTAAATATCAAGCTTTATAAAGAAGCTTATTTTATTTGAAAACTTGGCATGGAGTTTGCTATAATATAATTGTGAAATTACTTATTTTTGACAAAAAATTGTTCATAATTAAGATTAATATAAATATAGGGAGGTAGAAAAATGAGAGAAGTAGTTATTGCATCAGCAGTTAGAACAGCTATAGGTTCTTTTGGCGGAATGTTTAAAGATGTATCTGCTGTACAACTTGGTACAGTAGTAGCAAAGGAAGCTCTAAAAAGAGCTAATGTAAAGCCAGAAATGGTGGATGAAGTTATCTTTGGTAACGTATTACAAGCAGGCTTAGGACAAAACGTTGCTAGACAAGTTTCAGTACATGCAGGTATTCCTATTGAAGTACCATCCTATACAGTAAACAAGGTTTGTGGTTCAGGCCTTAAGTCAGTAGCCTTAGCAGCCCAAGCTATTTTAGCAGGAGAAGCTGACATAGTATTGGCAGGAGGTACAGAAAACATGAGCCAGGCTCCATATCTTCTAAAATCAGCTAGATGGGGACAAAGAATGGGCAATGATCAAATAGAAGACTACATGGTACAAGACGGTCTTTGGGATGTTTTCAACAATTACCATATGGGGATTACTGCAGAAAATATAGTAGAAAAATATGGTTTAACTCGTGAAGAACAAGATCAATTAGCTTTAGAAAGCCAAAACAAGGCAGAAGAAGCAGTAAAATCCGGAAGATTTAAGGATGAAATAGTAGCTGTTGAAATCCGACAAAGAAAGGGAGACCCAATAATTGCTGATACTGATGAGTATCCAAGATTTGGTGCTACTATAGAGGGCTTAGCTAAACTTAGACCAGCATTTAAGAAAGACGGAACAGTAACTGCAGGTAATGCTTCAGGTATCAATGATGGTGCAGCAGCCCTAGTAGTAATGAGCAAGGAAAAGGCAGAAGAATTAGGAATTACTCCATTAGCTACAATTGTTACCTATGCTTCAGCAGGAGTAGACCCATCCATCATGGGAACTGGACCTATACCAGCTACTAAAAAGGCATTAGCTAAGGCTAATCTAACTGTTGAAGATTTAGATTTAATAGAAGCAAATGAAGCTTTTGCAGCCCAAGCCCTATCAGTTATTAAGGACCTAAACTTTGATACTTCAAAAGTAAACGTAAACGGTGGAGCTATAGCATTAGGTCACCCAATTGGAGCTTCAGGAGCTAGAATATTAGTTACTCTACTACATGAAATGGCTAAGAGAGATGCTAAGAAGGGTTTAGCTACTTTATGTATAGGCGGCGGCCAAGGAATTGCAATGATAGTTAAGAGATAGTATTGAATAGTGAAAAGTTAATAGTGAAGAGTGAAGAGTGAAAGGCAGTGAACAGTGAACCGCTGTTGTAATTCTGAGGGCAGCGAAGAATCTTTGACCTAAAAGCTCGACCCAAACAACTATTCACTATTAACTATTAGTTCTTCACTAAAATATAACGGAGGTGTATTTATGAACAAGATTGTATCCATTGAAGAAGCTATATCCCATATTAAAGATGGTATGACTATAATGATCGGTGGATTCTTAGGTTGTGGTTCTCCACACAGATTAATAGATGCCCTTGTGGAAAAGGGAGTAAAGGATTTAACCTTAATCTGCAACGACTCTGGTTTCCCCGAAATAGGATCAGGCAAATTAGTAGTTAATAGGCAAATTAAGAAATTAATAGCCTCCCATATTGGTACAAATCGTGAAACAGGAAATCAAATGAATGCTGGAGAAATGGAAGTAGTATTAGTTCCTCAAGGAACCCTTGCTGAGCAAGTAAGAGCAGGCGGATCAGGCCTTGGTGGATTCTTAACTCCTACAGGAGTAGGCACTGTAGTTGAAGAAGGCAAAGAAAAGATAGAAATAGATGGAAAAACTTATCTCTTAGAACTACCCCTTAGGGCTGACGTAGCACTGATTGCTGGGCATACAGTAGATAAGTTTGGTAACATTGTATACCATGGCGCTACAAGAAACTTTAATAACCTAATGGCTACAGCAGCAGACCTAGTAATAGTAGAAGCGGAAGAGATAGTAGAAGTTGGAGCTATAGATCCAAATCATGTTGTTACTCCAGGAATTTTTGTTGATTATATTGTAGGGGGTGGCAAATAATGGATAAAAAGGAATTCATAGCTAGACGTGTTGCGAAGGAATTAAAAGATGGTGACGTAGTTAACCTAGGCATCGGTTTGCCAACTATGGTAGCTAACCATGTACCAGAAGGAATTAATGTATATTTTCAATCAGAAAACGGATTTATAGGCCTTGGACCTGCCCCAGAGGAAGGCAATGAGGACCCATATATAGTTAATGCAGGAGCTCAATGTGTAACTATTCTACCAGGAGGAGCATTCTTCGATTCATCAACATCCTTTGGAATTATTCGTGGTGGTCATGTAGATATTACAGTACTTGGTGCTTTACAAGTAGATGAAAAAGGAAACCTTGCCAATTGGATGATTCCTGGAAAAATGGTACCAGGCATGGGTGGAGCCATGGACCTAGTTACAGGAGCTAAAAAGGTAATAGTAGCCATGGAGCATACTGTAAAAGGAAACCACAAGATATTAAAAGAATGTAACCTTCCATTAACAGCTGCTGGGGAAGTAAACCTTATTATAACTGAAATGGGAGTTATAGAAGTTACAGATAAGGGACTAGTATTAAAAGAAATTAATCCAGAATACACAATAGAAGAAGTTCAAGCTGCTACAGAAGCGGAATTAATAATAGATGAGAACTTAAAGAAGATGGAAATATAGAAATAGCCTCTAAATGATATGATACCTCCCTAGTAGACAGTCTAATTAATTCAAATTAGATTATCTACTAGGGGGTATTTTTTTGTTATATAATTGTAAGTTTTGTAAAGATTACAAAGATAAAGAATAGTCAGCTAATTGACTTGAAAAACACATAGGTATTGGTTATAATAAAATTAAAGTTTCCCAATCAAAAAGAAATTGATAATTTATTGTCATAGCATTATGCTTTATGCTATAATATTTTTAGAGATATTTTCCAAATTAAAATCACGGAGTTAGGAAATCCTAGTTCATATTTTTTAGGCTTGTTAAACCATGGAGCAATTTGTAAATTTTTCTAGGCTTAACAAACTACCGTAATTCCCCCAAAAATTGGGCAAGTCTGTAAAGTTATGTACACATTTCTCAAGGGTATCTAATAATTATATATATCAAAAAATTCAAAAAAATTTTCCTAAAAAGGTGGTGATAAAGTGGCAAAAGAGGCAATAGAAGCTGTCAAGGAAGCAGAGGCACAAGCTCATGCTATTTTACAGGAAGCAACTCAAGCTTCTAGGGATTTAATGCAGACAGCAGAGGCATTGGCGGAAGATAAGTACCGACAGATTATGGAGGAGGCTGAGAAAGAAGCTAATGCCATCAAGGAACAGGCTTTATCGGAGGGAGAGTCCATAGCGAAGCCAATAATTGAAAAAGGGATGCAGGAGTCACAAGAACTAGCAAAGATGAGCAATGAGGATTTGGACAAGACAGTTAATATTATTATTGAGAGGATTGTGAATGTAAATGGCAATAGTTAAAATGAGTAAATTTAGCTTATTTACTTTTGACTCAGAAAGGGATAATCTTCTCCATGAGCTCCAAAAATTTGAGTATGTTCACTTTATTAATCCTGAAGAGGATGAAATTCTAGTTGAAGAAGGATTGGATACAGTATCTATTCCAAAAAGCATAGGGGAGGTAAATGAAGAAATTTCCCAAGTCAAATATGCCCTTGATTTGTTATCCAAGTACTATGAGAGAGAAAATGGAATCAAGGCTATGATAAAGGGGAAGGACAATTATACCTTCGAAGAATTGGAAGAGAAGGCTTTGGAATATGACTATGTTCCAGTCTATACTAGGTTAAGAGAATTGGCCAATAAGGTTAATGGCTATGATCAGGAAGCTTCAAACCTATATACTCTAAAGGAAGAGCTTATACATTGGAGGGCATTGGACTATCCAATTAAGGATCTACAGGCCTTTGAGGAATCCAAAATCTTTATAGGTACAGTTCCTGTAAAGTTAAAGGATAAGCTTAATGAGGACCTGTTAGAACTAAACTATACCCATATGGAAAGCGTAAATGAAGACAAGGATAATATGTACTTATTTGCTTTGACTTCTAAGGATGAAGCAGACAGTTTAAATGAAATTTTAAGAAATAATGGATTTTCCAATATTACTCTAAATGGTGAAGGTACTCCAAAAGAAGAATTAAATGCTATTGATGAAAGATTGAAGCTATTAGAAAATGAAAAATCTCAGGTAATCGATGAGATTAAGGAATTGGCACAAAATGTTCCTAGTCTAGAGATTTATTATGAATATTTAATGAATAAAAAGCTGAGGGTAACAGCAGCGGAGAACTTCCTTACTACAGAAAAGGTAAATGTAGTTAGGGGATATGTTCCAACAGATAAGGCAGATGATTTCAATGAACTAATTAAGAAGACTCAGGCGGATGCTTATTATCTTGAAATAGCTGAAGCAGACAAGGATGACCCAGATGTACCAATACTGCTTAAGAATTCAAAATTTGCACAAGCCTTTGAGTCATTAACAGGCATGTATGCATTGCCTAAGTACAATGAAGTGGATCCAACTCCATTATTAGCACCATTTTATTTAGCCTTTTTCGGTATGATGGTAGCAGATGCTGGTTATGGAGTAATAATGTTGATAGCAACTATTGTTGCTCTTAAAGTTGCCAATCTATCAGAGAGTCAAGAAAAGTTCGTTAGATTTTTCCATTACTTAAGCTATTCAACCTTAGCTTGGGGTTTATTCTTCGGCTCATGTCTAGGTGGAGCAATTCCAATTCCAGGAATTATGGATCCTGCAGCCCAATATCAAGATCTGCTGATTATATCCATAGTATTTGGAATTATACACCTATTCTTTGCCCTTGGAATCCAAGTTTATATGAAGGTTAGGGATGGCCAGTATCTAGATGCCTTCTTTGATGTAGGATTCTGGTATATGGCACTTTCAGGTGGTATAGTATTCCTAGTATCCTTTGTAGTCCCATTGGCACCAGTTATTGCACAAATAGCTAAATGGGTTATGATAGCAGGGATGGTGGGAATCGTATTAACTAGTGGTAGAAGCGTAAAGAGCACACCTGGAAAGTTAGTAGCTGGATTTTATGAATTATATGGAATTTCAGGCTATGTAGGGGACTTCGTATCCTACTCAAGGCTTATGGCCCTAGGCTTATCTGGCGGATTTATTGCATCCTCTATCAATATGATAGTTGGCATGTTGGCTGGTAAGGGACCCGTAGGCATACTAGGTGGAATTGTTGTCTTCGTTGTAGGCCAACTATTTAACATATTTTTAAGTTTATTAGGTGCTTATGTTCATACCATAAGACTTACCTATGTAGAGTTCTTTGGTAAGTTCTATGAAGGTGGCGGCAAAGCATTTAATCTATTTAGGAACAAGGCAAAATATATTAATATAAAATAGTTTAGGAGGTAATATAAAATGGCATTTGCTGATTTATTAGTAAACAATGGTGGAGTAGTATTTGCGGCATTAGGAATTGCAGTAGCTATGTTATCAGGTATTGGTTCAGCTATAGGTGTAGGGACTGTAGGGGAGGCAGCATCAGGCCTAATAATAGAAGAACCAGAAAAGTTTGGTAGATCTTTAGTACTACAGCTATTACCTGGTACCCAAGGACTTTATGGATTCGTTATTGCCCTAATGGTATTAGGAAAACTGGATGTTAATATGACTGTAGCCAATGGCTTGTACTTACTATTTGCTTGTACACCAATAGGTATAGTAGGTTGGTTATCAGCTATAGCACAAGGTAAGACTGCTGCAGCAGGTATTGCAATTCTTGCTAAGAATGAAGAACATTCAACTAAAGGAATTATTTATGCAGTTATGGTTGAGACCTATGCATTGTTAGCATTTGTTGTTTCACTAATACTTGTGAATGCGGTTAGTTTCTAATTTTGCTAAGGATGTGAAGAGATGTCAAACTTAGAAAATCTAGTACAAAGGATACTTGATGAAGCTAAAGAAAAAGCTAATCTTATTATGGAAGAAGCCAATAAGGCTAAAGAAGAATTAATTGCCTCAAAGGAAAAGGAGGCAAATGAAAATAAAAGAAGAGTATTAGAAAGAGCAAAAAGGGAAGCGGACTTAGCTAAGGAAAGGCTCATTTCTGGTGCTGAATTAAAGGTAAGAAATGAGAAGCTATTAGCTAAGCAAGAGGTTATGGAAAGGGTATTTAGCCTAGCTAAGGAGAGGCTAAAATCCTTAGATGAAGACAAATATGTATCCTTCTTAAAGAATACAATAAAGGGGCTTAATTTGACTGGTGGAGAGATTTTAGTAGTCCCAGAACATATGAAGGCCACAGTAAAGAAACTTGGCATAGCCCTTAAGGTTTCAGAAGATGAAACAGTAGAATCTGGTTTCTTAATTAAGGACAAGGGGATAATTTTAAACTATACCTTTGACTCTTTAGTAGAACATTATAGAGATGAAATGGAAACAGAAATAGCCCAAGAGCTCTTTAAGGAATAGGAGTGATTTCATGGACAGGATGGATTATATCCAAGCTGTAACTAGAACTAGAGTCCTTGAAACTAGACTCCTTTCAAGGGCGGTTATTGAAAGAATGGTAGATGCCAAAGATATGGAGGAAGTATTTAAAATCCTAGGAGAAACAGAATATGCCAATGTAATGAGAGGTATAACTAGGGTTGAAGACTATGAAAATATACTTTCTTCTGAATTAAAGAGAGTCTACAAATTAATGTATGAAATGTCTAAGGACAAAATTGTAGTCGATTTATTGGCATTAAAATATGACTATCACAATTTAAAAGTCATGATCAAGGAAAAAATCCTTGATACAGATTTAAGTGATATGTATGTGTCAATAAATACTGTTGATTTTCAAAGACTAAAAACAGATTATCTAACAGATAATTTTAAGAATATGGAGCCAAGGTTTAGGCAGGCCTTGGAGGAAGTTGAAAGGGATTATAACGAAAATAAAGATCCCCAAAGAATTGATATCCTTTTAGATAGGTTCTATTACGAGCATTTATATGAATTAGCCAAGGAAACAGATATACCATTATTCATAAAATATGTAAAGGATTCAATCGATTTTACCAATATTAGAACCCTTATTAGGGTGAAGAAGCAAAAAAAGGATATGAAATTCTTAGAAGAAACCTTGCTTCCTAATGGGAATATAGGCATAGATGAATTAGTTCTATCCTTGAATGAACCAATAGAAGTTATTATTAGTAAATATAGAAGTTACGATATTAGTCCTGAAGTGAAAAAAGGATTAGAAATCTATCAAAATGCTGGTCGTTTGTCAGAGTTTGAAAGGCTAATGGATAATTACCTTATGGAGTTAAATAAACCGTCTAAGTATGTTAACTTTGGACCAGAACCCATATTCTCCTATATTGTAGCCAAGGAAACTGAAGTTAAGATACTTAGGATAATAATGGTTTCAAAAGTTAACAAGCTTTCTCCAGAGGATATTAGAGAAAGGTTGCGTGATCTATATGTATAAGGTTGCAGTAGTAGGAGATAAGGATTCAATCCTTGGCTTTAAAGCTTTGGGGGTAGATGTTTTCCCAGTTGTTGAAAAGGATGAAGCTAGAAGAGTAGTAGACACTCTAGCTAGGCATAAATATGGGATCATCTTTATTACTGAGCAAACGGCTAGTTTAATACCAGAAACGATTGAAAGGTATAATAATCAAATGCTTCCTGCAGTGATTTTAATACCTAGTAATCAAGGAACCTTGAATATAGGTATGGATATGATTAACAAGAATGTAGAAAAAGCTGTAGGAACAAATATTTTATAAAAGGAGAGGGCTTATCTTGAAGGTAGGAAAAATAATAAAAGTATCCGGGCCCTTAGTAGTAGCTGAGGGTATGGATGAAGCTAATGTATATGATGTTGTTAAAGTTTCAGATAATAAGCTCATCGGAGAAATAATTGAGATGAGAGGAGATAAAGCCTCTATTCAAGTATATGAGGAAACTACAGGAATTGGTCCTGGTGAACCAGTATATACAACTGGAGAACCCCTTTCAGTAGAATTAGGACCTGGTCTTGTTACTACCATGTTCGATGGGATTCAAAGACCTCTAGATGCTATTAGGGCAATAGCAGGTGACTTCTTAACTAGGGGTGTAGAGATGCCAGGCCTTGATAGGGATAAGAAATGGCATTTTAATCCAAGTGTAAAAGTTGGCGATGAAGTAGGACCAGGAGATATTATAGGAACTGTACAGGAAACTGCAGTAGTCCTTCACAAAATCATGGTACCTCCAGGAGTAAAAGGAAGGGTAAAATCCATTGAAGAAGGAGAATTTACAGTAGTAGACCCTGTATGTGTAGTTGAAGGAGATAAGGAATATAATATTCAAATGATGCAAAAATGGCCTGTAAGAAGGGGTAGACCATATGCTAAGAAGTTAAATCCTGATGAGCCATTAATAACTGGACAGAGAGTAATAGATACTTTCTTCCCTGCAGCTAAGGGTGGAACAGCTGCTGTACCTGGACCTTTCGGTTCTGGAAAGACTGTAGTACAACACCAATTAGCTAAATGGGCAGATGCTGAAATCATAGTATATGTTGGATGCGGCGAACGTGGCAATGAGATGACAGATGTACTTATGGAATTCCCTGAAATCAAGGACCCAAGAACAGGAGAATCCTTGATGAACAGGACTATACTAATAGCTAATACATCTAATATGCCTGTTGCAGCAAGAGAGGCTTCCATTTATACAGGTATTACAATTGCAGAATACTTTAGGGATATGGGATATTCAGTAGCCATAATGGCTGACTCTACTTCTAGATGGGCAGAGGCTCTGAGAGAAATGTCTGGTAGGTTAGAGGAAATGCCAGGTGACGAAGGTTATCCAGCATACCTAGCATCCCGTGCTGCTGAGTTCTATGAAAGGGCTGGAAAGGTAGTATGTCTAGGAAATGATGAAAGGGTAGGAGCCTTAACTGTTATCGGTGCTGTATCTCCTCCAGGTGGAGATATTTCCGAGCCAGTATCCCAGGCAACCCTGAGAATAGTTAAAGTATTCTGGGGACTAGACTCCGGTCTTGCTTACAGGAGACACTTCCCAGCTATTAACTGGCTAAATTCCTACTCCCTATATCAAAATAAGGTAGATGAATGGATGGATAATAATATAGATCCAAACTTCTCTAAGAATAGAATAAAGGCCATGACTCTTTTACAGGAAGAATCTGGTTTACAAGAAATCGTTAGACTAGTAGGTAGGGACTCCCTATCAGAAGGTGACCAATTGAAGCTAGAAGCAGCAAAAACTATTAGGGAAGACTTTTTACAACAAAACGCTTTCCATGAGGAAGATACTTATACTTCCTTAAATAAGCAAAACCTAATGTTGAAGATGGTTTTAGCCTTCTACGATGAAGGAAAGAGGGCCTTAGATAATGGAGTTTACCTAAATGAAATCTTAGATCTTCCAATAAGAGATAGGATAGCTAGGGCTAAGTTCTTAGGAGAAGACAGGGTATCAGAAATAGAAAATATAATGGATGAGCTCAAAAACAATATTGATGAGCTTATAAGCAAAGGAGGTATCCTTAATGCTTAAAGAATATAGAACAGTTACAGAAGTTGTAGGACCTCTGATGATGGTTGAAGGCGTAGAAGGAATAAAATACGAGGAACTTGTAGAAATAGAAATTCAAACTGGAGAAATGAGAAGGGGAAGAGTTCTAGAAGTACAAGGAGATAAGGCCTTAGTACAGCTTTTTGAAGGTTCCTCAGGTATAAACTTAAAGGGTACCAAGGTTAGGTTCTTAGGTAGACCACTAGAACTGGGAGTATCCAATGACATGATAGGTAGGGTATTCGATGGACTAGGTAGGCCAATAGACAATGGTCCAAAGATTATTCCAGAAAAACGAATGGATATAAATGGTGTACCTATGAACCCAGTAGCTAGGGACTATCCATCTGAGTTTATCCAAACTGGGGTTTCTGCCATAGACGGCTTAAATACCCTAGTAAGAGGGCAAAAGCTACCTATATTCTCAGGTTCAGGTTTACCTCATGCTGAGCTAGCTGCTCAGATAGCAAGACAGGCTAGAGTATTAGGTGAAGGTGAAAAATTCGCCGTAGTATTCGGTGCTATGGGTATTACCTTCGAAGAAGCTCAATTCTTCATCGATGACTTCACTAGAACTGGTGCTATTGACAGGGCAGTCCTATTTATCAACTTGGCTGATGACCCAGCCATAGAGAGAATTGCAACTCCTCGTATGGCCCTAACCTGTGCAGAATACCTAGCCTATGAAAGGGATATGCATGTTTTAGTTATTCTAACAGACATGACTAACTATGCAGAGGCACTTCGTGAAACTTCTGCTGCTAGAAAGGAAGTTCCAGGAAGAAGAGGATATCCAGGTTATCTATATACTGACCTTGCTACAATATATGAAAGGGCAGGAAGGATTATAGGTAGACCAGGTTCCATAACTCAAATCCCAATCCTTACAATGCCAGAGGATGATATAACCCATCCAATTCCAGACTTAACTGGATATATTACAGAGGGACAAATAATACTTTCTAGAGAACTATACAAGAAGGGTCTAGAACCACCAATAAACGTACTACCTTCCTTGTCAAGGCTTAAAGACAAGGGTATAGGCCAAGGTAAAACAAGGGAAGACCATGCAGATACTATGAACTAGCTATTTGCAGCCTATGCTCAAGGTAGGGAGGCTAGAGAGTTAGCAGTTATCCTAGGAGATGCTGCCCTATCAGATACAGATAAGGCTTTTGCTAAGTTTGCAGAGGAGTTTGAAAATAGATATGTAAATCAAGGATATAACAATAATAGACAGATTACAGATACTCTAGACTTAGGTTGGGACCTATTGAAATTATTACCAAGGGTTGAACTTAAGAGAATTAGAGACGAATACCTTGAAAAATATCTTCCGCTGGAGACTGAAGGAGTTGAAAAATAGTGGCTATCTTAAATGTAAAACCTACTCGTATGGAGCTTACAACTCTGAGAAAAAGGCTTGCTACGGCCACTAGAGGCCATAAGCTTCTAAAAGATAAGCAAGATGAGCTTATGAGAAGGTTTATAGAACTGATTAGAAAAAATAAAGCCTTAAGGATGGACGTAGAAAAGGAATTACATGAGTCCTTTCAGGAGTTTTTATTAGCCAGTGCTGTAATGTCTCCAGAACTACTGAAACAAGCTGTAGCCTATCCAAAGGAAAGCATTTCAGTAGAAATCAAAAAGAAAAATATAATGAGTGTTAATGTTCCCGCTATGAACTTCATTAGAAAGCTAGAGGGAGATGAAGGTAGTATTTATCCTTATGGTTTTGTTCAAACCTCATCTGAGTTAGATGATGCCATTTCAAAACTCTATGGAATTATGCCAAAACTATTGGAATTGGCAGAAATAGAAAAGGCAACCCAACTAATGGCAGATGAAATAGAAAAGACTAGAAGAAGGGTAAATGCTCTAGAGTATAGGACAATTCCTGATTTAGAAGAAACCATTAGGTATATCAGGATGAAACTAGATGAAAATGAAAGATCATCAATTACTAGATTGATGAAGGTTAAGGACATAATCCAAAAGGAAGCATAGAAAAGGCCTCAAGTGAGGCTTTTTCTTACTTTTTGCCCATCTTCTAAAATGTTTTTAAAATATAATTCCACTAAAAAAATGTTGGATATATGTATAAAAAGTACCCTTCTTTGGTAATACTTTTACCATAAGGAAAGGGTACTTTCTTAAATAATGTTTTGTCCCCCTTTACATTTTTTAGGATGTATCCTTTCCTTTAATTTATTCTTTTTAAGGAGGGGAATAGGATGAAAAAGGTTTTTTTATTTGTAATTATAGTTTTTTTATTAGTACCTACTTTTTCAATTGCCAATACCAAATACAATGAAAATGATGTATTAACTGGAATCCTAAAGGAAATGAAGGGGGAGTTCCTAGAAGGTGAAATAAATATTGGTGGAGTAATCCTGGATGAGTTTATATCTAAGGAGAGAATAAAGGAAATTGGAAAGGAGATAAAGGATGACCTAGAGTTAATAGGGGAGGAATTAGATCAAAATAGGGGAGACTTATTTTTAGAAGGAAATTATTACCTCATAGAAGAAATCTATGAGGAGGGCTTTAACCACCTGACAATTTATGGATATAGTGTAGAACATAATCCCGTAACCATCATGGTATCCTCATACTTTAGTCCCGAAATTAATATTGGGGAAACAACCTTGTTCATTAATATCATAAAAAGTGACAAAAATTTTAACATTAATGTTATAATAGGAAATATAGAGAATATTTTTAGAGCTTTTGGCAAAACAGCAGAGATTACAACCTGTGTTATAGGAACAATAGATGGGAAATTAGACTCTGATTATATAGAAAAATATGCCAATAAGGCCCTGAAAAAATTCAAAGGCAAGGTTGTAGAAAGGTATACAGACCCGATGATTACAAGCTATACTGTATTTACACCTTATATTGACAATTATATATTTTCTTTAGAAAAAAGAGTTAACTTAAACTTAGCAATAAGGTATAATGAATATGAAAATCGAACCTATATATGGATAGGAACACCTATAATAACTACGGGATATTAACAGAACGGAGGAGATATACTTGGAAAAGATAATGGTGGAAACGAGCCCTCCATTAAAGGGAAAGGTAAGAACATCTGGTGCGAAGAACTCAGCTCTCCCCATACTAGCCGCATCTTTACTTGGGACAGAAGATATAATTTTAGAAGATGTACCAAACTTAAAAGATATAGAGGTAATGTGCGAAGTACTAACTTCATTAGGAGCTAAGGTTGAAATCTTAGATAAGGGAATTATAAAGATTAATTCATCTAATATAAATAATTATGTAACCAGATATGAGCTAATGAGTAAAATGAGGGCTTCCTTTTTAGTAATGGGCCCCTTACTAACTAGATTGGGCAAGACTAAAACTTCCTTACCTGGGGGTTGCGCCATAGGCACTAGACCTATAGATTTACATTTAAAAGGCTTTAAGGCCTTGGGAGCTAACATAAATTCTGACCATGGCAATATCAGCGCCTATGCTGAAAGACTAATTGGAGATAAGATTTATTTAGACTTCCCTTCAGTGGGAGCAACAGAAAATATTATTATGGCAGCAGTATTAGCTGAAGGTGAAACTATAATAGATAACGCAGCCATGGAACCTGAAATTGTAGACTTAGCTAGCTTCTTAAATAAATTAGGAGCAGATATTAAGGGTGCTGGTACCTCCACCATTAGGGTAAAAGGGGTAAAGAAATTGGGTGGTGGTGTTCATTCCATTATTCCAGATAGGATAGAAGCTGGAACCTTTATGGTGGCTTCTGCCATAACAGGTGGAGATATAATCGTAGAAAATGTTATCACAAGCCATATAAAGCCTGTTATAGCCAAGCTTAAGGAAATTGGATGTCAAGTAATAGAAAATGGAGATAGTGTTAGGGTTATAGGAACTAAAAACTTAAAGCCAACTGACATAAAGACCTTACCCTATCCTGGTTTTCCAACAGATATGCAGGCCCAGTTCATGACCTTGATGAGCCTTTGTAAGGGCACCAGCGTAGTCATCGAAACAGTATTTGAAAATAGGTTTATGCATGTTGATGAATTAAAGAGAATGGGTGCAGATATAAAGATTGATGGTAGGTCCGCAATTATTCAAGGTGTTGATAATTTAACTTCTGCCCCAGTTAAGGCATCAGATTTAAGAGCAGGTGCTGCTTTAGTATTGGCAGGCTTAGTGGCTGATGGAGTTACTGAAATAGATAATATCTACCATATAGATAGGGGATATGATGGCATAGAAGAAAAACTATCCAAATTAGGAGCAATAATATATAGAAAATAAAGTCTTGGAAAACCAAGACTTTTTTTACTTAATGGGTAGGATTTCTACCCCTGTATAATAATGTTTTAGGATTTCTTTAAAGTTTTTTCCATTCTTACCCATACCATTGGCACCCCACTGGCTCATCCCTACCCCATGACCAAAGCCATAGGTTACTATTTCTATAATGTTTAATTTCTTATCTAAGGATATGGTAAAATTGGTAGAGTTTAATTCAAACAAGTCTCTTAAGTCTCTGCCATCCACTACTTGTGTATCTATGGCGATTTTTTTCACCCTTCCTGTTCCTGTTCTTTCAATTAGTTTGATCTTTTCATGTACATTATTCTTATCTATATTTGCCATTGGATATTTTGCTTTTATCTTTTTAACAAAATCATCTATACTCATGGTTACAGTATTTTTAAACCTTGTAGCCCCTTCTTCATAGGGGCTGGTAACGGATTTTAAGTATGGTAAGTCTATGGCAAATACATCCTTTACATTTTCAGTTCTCCCACCAGAAGTGGAATGATAAAGGGGTTCAATTATCTCCCCATCATAAAAAATGGCCAGGTTGTTGGTACTAACTACTGCCTCCTCTATTTTGGACCAATACTTTTCAACCCAAGATTCCCCATGGATATCTTCAAGCTGTGGTAGGGATAGGTAGGCTTGACAATGGATTCCAGAACATAGGGGGGCAAGCTTGTGGTCAGGATGGCCATCTTCAAACTTTATACTTCTAGATATGGCATAGGTTCTAGCAGCAACTGCCTGGGCCTTTAAGGCTTCCATATGAAACTCAGCTGGCATTTCTGCTGCTACAACACCCATTATATATTCATCTATAGGAACTATATCCACTGTATTTGTTTTTGGGTTATAGACTTTTACCTTTTCAAAATCATATTCTATTTCAACAGGGTCTTTTTTATCTTCTTCCTCTTCTTCTTCAGGCCTTTCTTCTACTAAGGATACCCCGAGAGACGGTATATCCCTAGGGACAAAATTAAAAGTCTTAACAATAACTGTAGGGAGTATTATAGTTATTACTAAGACTATAAATATATAGATTCCAAGTTTTTTCATCTTTTTCCCCTCATCTTTAATAGTATGTAATAATATATGCCAATGATTAGGGCTTTATGCTTTAATTGTTGGCATATTTGTTTTGGCTTTAAAAGAGATTGGAAATTACCTTTTTATACTAAAAAAATAAAAAAATAATAATTTAATTGTATGGATTTTCTTAATGTGGAAATACTAGGTAATGGAGGTGGAAATATGAAAAACAAATTAAATAAGTTAATGGAAAAAAACGGATTTATTCTATTGTTGTTTTTAATAGTCTGCCTTGTTGCAGGTGGGACTTTATATTTATCCATGAGAAGCTTAAACAGGGACCTAGATATGGGAAGGGATGATTTTGTAATCTTAGATGACACCCTTGGAAGTGAAACTTATACAGAAGATGAAGAGGCGGAGCTAGAAGAAACCGTGACTACAGAAAACCAAGTTGAAGACTTAGGTGAAGAGAGTGAAGACATACCTCCTGGGGAAGTAGACCTTGCCTTAGAGGGAGTGGAGGAGAATGAGGAGCTTTCACAGGAAGAAACTGATGAGGTAGCAGAAGGTAATTCAGAAGATGTTGAAGAGGTAATAGAGACAAGTTCAAGGGATATTGAAGAGGTAATAGAGACAAGTTCAAGGGATATTGAAGAGGAATTAGAGTTTGAAGATGATATTGATGAATTAGAAGAGGTGGATGATATAAACCTCGTGAGCACTTCCAGTGGTACAATCATCCTTCCCATAGAAGGCCCTATAATCACTGAATATACATCAGATGTTCTAGTCTATTCTGAGACCTTAGAGGCTTGGGTTGGCCATGGGGCTATAGATATTGGTGCTGAAGTAGGCACTCCTGTTAAGGCAGCAGCAGATGGGACAATTAAAGAGGTATATGAAGATGAATTGTGGGGGATAGTAATAGTAATAGACCATGGCAACCAGCTGGAATCTAAGTATGCAAATTTATTGACTAAGGAGATGGTAAAGGAAGGAGCAAAGGTAAAACAGGGAGATCATATTTCAAAGGTAGGTAATACTGCGAAAATTGAAATGCTTATGGACCCTCATCTTCATTTTGAGGTGAGGAAAAATGGAAATTTAGTAGATCCTCGTTCTATTACTCGATGAAAATGCATAAATATTTAGTGAAATACCCAAAAAGTCAAGGGGGGATTGATGAAGTGAAAGATTATATAGAAGAAAGAGTCTTAGAGATTGCAAAATACATAGTAAGAGAAAAGGCTACGGTCAGGCAGGCAGCAGGAGTTTTTGGCGTAAGTAAGTCTACAGTACACAAGGATGTGACGGAAAGGCTACCTAAGATAAACCCTCTTGTTGCAAAGAAGGTTCGAGATATTTTAGAAACGAATAAAGCAGAAAGACATATACGAGGCGGAAAAGCCACCAAATTAAAGTACACCGCATCTAGAGAATAAAGAAGGTCCCAATGATGGGACTTTTTGGTTTTTTTGACACTTTTTGAAATAATTTTGAAAAATAGCAGGAGTTTTTGAACTTTTGTAGTATATAATATAGGATAAGGAAAAATAAGGGGGAACTTAAATGTGCGCATTAAGAGCTGATTTAGGTGTTGACTTAGGTACTGCCAGTGTACTTGTTTATGTAAAGGGAAAAGGAGTAGTTTTAAAAGAGCCTTCAGTAGTTGCCATAGATCAAAATACGGATAAATTCCTTGCTGTGGGAGAAGAAGCTAGAAGGATGTTAGGAAGGACTCCCGGAAATATAATAGCCATTAGGCCTATGAAGGATGGGGTAATATCTGATTATGATATAACTGAAAGAATGTTAAAATATTTCATTAAAAAAGCCATAGGTA
>JAAYQJ010000016.1 GCA_012519355.1 Tissierellia bacterium
ATTGCATTTTTAATAGGTTCTGGTTTTGCAACAGGTCAAGAAGTACTACAGTACTTTAGTGCCTATGGTTTTAAAGGATTATTAGGTGTAGCAGTAGTATTTGGACTATTCCTATATGTAGGAACTGACTTTTCAGTTGTTGGGAATAAATATAAATTTGAAAAGGGTAATGAAATCTACAAATATTATTGTGGAAATATAATAGGTACTTTTTATGATTACTTTTCAATTGCCTTTATCTATATGTCCTTTATAGTTATGATCGGTGGGGCAGGAGCAACTATTAATCAACAATATGGACTTCCCATAGAAGTTGGCGGAATAATAATGGGAATCTTGGCTGCAGGTACGGTAATATTTGGCCTAGGAAAAATAGTAGATGTAATCGGTAAAATAGGGCCAACTATAGTTCTTTTAACTGTTTTTCTTGGTATATCAGCTATAATCAAAAACCCTGGTGGGCTAGCAAGCTCAAATCAAGTGGTGTCTGAACTAAACATACTAAAGGCATCATCCAATTGGTTTTATGCAGCAGGATCCTATGTTGGTTTCTGTATGTTATGGTTGGCAGGCTTCATGGCATCCATTGGTGCCTCTAGTAAAAACAAGAAGGAAACAGTTATGGGAACCTTCATAGGGGCATTTGGATTTAGTATAGCTTTAGCCATTATAGCCCTTGGAATCCTTGCTAATATCAAACATATAGAAGGTTCAATGGTACCTTCATTGGTACTAGCTGGAAATATAAGTCCAGTTTTGGCAACTATATTTTCATTTATAGTAGTAGCAGGTATCTATACAACGGCAGTTCCTCTCCTATGGCAAGTAATAGCCAGGTTTGCTGAGGAGAAGACTAAAAAGTTTAGGAGTCTTACAATTATATTAGCCACAGTTGGAGTCTTCGTTGGACTTAAGGTTCCCTTCGATAGACTGGTGAATATAATTTATGTAATTAACGGTTATGTAGGAATTATTTTACTAGGATTTATGGTAGTTAAAACCATAAGAAATAAAATGGCAAAAGAAGCATAAATTCAAACCCTCTTTTCATGTATAGGTTAAGGGATTTCCTTAACCTATATTTTTCTGCCCTTTATTATAATAACATACTAATTGAATAATAAACTAAATTAGTATAACATAATTAGAATTAATATATTATACTTTTAAATTCAATATACATTTGTTATAATTGTGTTGGTTAAAACATATTACTATATTGTATAAGGGGGACAAAAATGTCAACGATATCAAATTATAAAATAGAGGATATAGGAAAGTCAAATCCAAACTTTTCACCCATCAGAACAACCATCGAAACTGCCTTTTATGGGAACAATGTAGAAAAGGTTTTATCATTAACCGAAGCATATAAACTAGCTAAAAACTCACCTGGAACTATAGTTACAGATATGCCTGTTTATAAGCCAGAAGAGATAGGATTAGATAAAGATGCAAAAATCTTATTATTCAATGATGGAGAAGTAACAGGAAGATTTGCTGGTGCCAGAGTAATTATTGGAGAACCGAATATAGATGAAAACCAATTAGCGGGTATAGCTAGGGAAGCAGTATTCAATACTAGATATAAAAAACTATACCATGCTCAAGCTTACATAGGACTACATGAAGATTTTATGGTAAAGGCACATTTACTTATACCTCAAGGCTATGAAAACACAATGTATAGCTGGATGCTAAACTTCCAATATATAACAGAAGAATATACTAGAATGTATAAAAACTCAAAGAAACTCCCAGAAGGAGATATCTATATCTTATCAGATCCAGAATACTATCCACCAAACCACCCTAAGGGATTAGCCCTATTTGATCCAGAACATAACTGTGCCCTATTATGCGGTATGAAATATTTTGGAGAACATAAAAAAGGCACCTTAACTTTAGCTTGGGGTATAGCCAATAGAAATGGCTTTGCTTCATGCCACGGTGGTCTAAAGAGATATAATTTAGAAAAACCCTATACAATAGGAGTATTCGGACTTTCAGGTTCTGGTAAGTCAACCTTAACCCATGAAAAACATGATGGAAGATATGATATTACTATATTACATGATGACGCCTATGTTATTTCTACAGAAGATGGTTTTTCAGTAGCCTTAGAACCATCATACTTCGACAAAACTCAGGACTACCCTACAAATCATCCTGCTAACAAATACCTACTAACAGTACAAAACTGTGGTGTAACTTTAGATGAAGAGGGTAGAAAGGTAATTGTAACTGAGGATATCAGAAATGGCAATGGAAGGGCAGTAAAATCTAAACTTTGGGCAGACAATAGGGTAGATAAAATAGATGAGCCTGTAAATTCCATAGCCTGGTTGATGAAGGATAGTACAATACCACCAGTAATAAAAATAAATAATCCAGTACTAGCATCTGTAATGGGAGCAACTTTAGCTACAAAGAGGACTACAGCAGAAAGGTTAGATAAGGGAGTAGATATGAATGCTCTAGTTATTGAGCCTTATGCAAATCCTTTTAGGACCTATCCATTAAGCAATGATTATGAGAAGTTTAAAGAGTTATTTGAAAATAGAAATGTTAGCTGCTATATATTCAATACAGGGCATTTCATAGATAAGAAAATACCTAAGGAAGTTACTCTAAAAATCCTTGAAAATATAGCAACAGGCAATGCTAAATTCAAACAATTAGGCAATTTTTCAGAAATAGAGTATATGGAGATTGAAGGTTTTACTCCAAATATGGAATCTAAAGAATATAAAGAAATGTGGGTAAATAGTATAAAATATAGAAAAGATTTCTTGAAAAATATGGAGACTTTCAAAGGTGGCAGGGATAAATTACCTGAAGAAGCCTTAAGTGAATTGGAAAAACTAGAAAAAGAATTATAGAGTAATAAAAAGGATGAACTTTAATTAGTTCATCCTTTTTTCTTGTTGTGCACCCTGCATGGGCGTAAACTAGGGTGAAAATATTTTCACATTTTACTCAAAACAAAAAAAGTTTTTACATTGGATTGGAATTTTCGGAATGATATGATTTTCTTAGAAAGAAAATAAATAAGGAGGAGTACTTTATGATTTTATCGGAGAAAATTCATCAGAGGATTAGCTCTTATGGTTGGTTAGTTTGGGGAATACTTGTAACTATTTACTTTTTAGTATTTTTTCATAGACTTTCAGTAGGAGTTATAACAGAGGATTTAATAAATACTTTTGGAATGAATGCAACACAAATTGCAAATTTGGGAGCAATGTATTTTTATTCATATACTATAATGCAGATTCCTTCGGGAATTTTAGCAGATTCATTGGGACCTAAGAAAACAGTTATTATGGGTTCTTTATTGGCTAGTATTGGAGTTATGATATTTTCATTTGCCAGTACTATACCCATGGCATACTTAGGAAGGCTTTTAGTTGGACTTGGAGTATCAGTAGTATTCTTATGTTTATTAAAGATTCAGGCTAACTGGTTCCCCCAAGAAAAATTTGCATCAATGAGTGGGCTTACTAGCTTTATTGGTAGTATGGGTGGAGTGCTAGCCCAGGCACCACTTTTAGCAATGGTAGGACTAATAGGATGGAGAAATTCATTCCGTACTATAGGACTTGTTACTTTAGTATTGGCAGGATTAACAGCAGTATTTGTAGAAAATAGGCCTAGTGAAAAAGGATTACCGGAAGTAAATCCGCAACCAGCCAAGGCAGCAGGAGAAAAACAAAGTATATTATTACAGATGAAAGAAGTAGTAAAAAATATTAAGATTTGGGCTCCAGCAATTACATTTGGAGGAATAAATGGAGGCTTCCTATTATTCACAGGTACATTTGGAGTTTCATTTATAACAAATGTATATGGTTTGGACAAGGTAACAGCAGCAAATTATGTTTCAATATTATTAGTTATATCAGGTATAGCATGTTTATTAGTAGGAAAGATATCAGATTCTTTAAAAAATAGAAAATTACCAATGATAATATTGGCCCTATGTGCATCTATTGGATGGGGAATATTGGTTTTCTTAAAACCACCAGTATGGTTTATGTTTGTTTTCATAGCATTAATGGGTATAGCTTCATCAATAGGAGTTATCTGTTGGTCAGTAGGTAAGGAAGTAAGCAACCCTAACCTTTCAGGAATGGCTTTATCCATAGTAAATGTATGTGGCTTCCTATCAGCAGCATTACTTCCTATTATCTGTGGAAAGCTTATTGACGGAAATATTGCTAATGGACTATCACTAGCATTGGCATATAGAAAAGCATTTATAGTGCCAGTTATCTCAGCATTTGTTGCTTTAGGATTTGCTTTTATCTCAAAAGAAACCAATTGTGAGAATGTCTATAATAAATAATAAGGAGTGGTTTAAATGACAAATATCTTAGATAGGGCTAAGGCCATAGAGGATTATATAATAAGATTTAGAAGGGATTTCCATGAGAATCCAGAACTAAGTGGTCAAGAGTTTAAGACTCAAGAAAAGATTATGAATGAATTAGATAGATTAGGTATTCCATATAAAAAGGCAGGTAATACATCTTTAATTGCTACAATTAAAGGTAGTAAGCCAGGTAAGGTTGTAGCTTTAAGGGCAGATATAGATGCTTTACCTATTAAAGAAGAATCTGGAGTGGAATTTTCTTCTAAAGTTCCTGGTCTTATGCATGCCTGTGGACATGATGCTCATGCAGCTATGCTTTTAGGTGCAGCCAAATTATTAATAGAAATGAAGGAAGAAATCCAAGGAGAAGTAAGATTATTTTTCCAAGAGGCAGAAGAAACCTTCATGGGGGCAAAAGAAATTATAAAAGCTGGTGGAATGGAAGGAGTAGATGCATGCTTCGGTATTCATAATATGCCTAATGTGCCAGTAGGACATGTAGATGTAACTCCTGGATATAGATCTGCTGGATGTGATACAATCTATGTTAGATTTGAGGGAGTATCAGGTCATGGTTCATCTCCTCATTTAGCCAAGGATACAATTCATCCTGCTAGTGTTTTTGTTACAGGATTACAGGCAATTGCTACTAAAAATGTAAGCCCCCAAGAGCCTATAGTCCTTTCAGTTGGTAAGTTTATTGGAGGAACGAAAGCAAACATAATTGCTAAATATACAGAACTTGATATTTCCATGAGATATTTAGATTTAGAAGTTAGACAAATTGTTCATGAAGCAATAAAAAGACATGCTAAGGCCATAGCAGATGCCTATGAACTTAAAGTGGATGTTATAATAGAAGATAGTGCATTAAGTATGTATAATGATGATGAGTTAGCAGAGCAGGCTAAAGAAACTGCCATAAAAATATTTGGAGAAGATAAGCTTGTATCTCAGCCTACAATGATGGGATCAGAGGATATGTCCTATTATTTCCAACATGCAAAGGGAGTATTTGCTTGGTTAGGTTCAGGAAATAAAGAAAAGGATTGCATATACTTCCCTCACCATGAGAGATTTAAAATAGATGAAGATTGCTTGAAATATGGAACTGCTTTCCATGTACAATTTGCTCTAGATTTTTTTAAAAATAATTAATATATATTCAAAAGCTGTAATTGTCAAAAATTACAGCTTTTGTTTGATTATATAATTATGTGGTATACTATAATTATATAATTATAGGCTGGTGATGTTTGTGGGTTTAACAATAATGGAAATGTTAAAAGCAGAATTTTTTAAGGATTTTAAAGTTATAGCAGGACATGGAGGATTAGAGAAACAAATACAAGGGATTGCAATCCTTGATGCTCCAGATGGATATAATTGGACAAGGGGAAGAGAATTTGTTATATCTTCAGGTTATGTATTTAAACAACATCCAGAACTATTTTATAAATATTTAAAAAGCGATAAGTTTAGAAATATCTCGGGGATGGGAATAAAGTTAGATAGATATATAAATAAAGTCCCAGAGGATATTTTACAGGTGTTCAATGAATGTAATATTCCTTTAATACACATACCATTATTTCCTTCTTGGATGGATATAATGAATCAACTAAATGTTTTAGTAATGAATAAAAATATTAGACATTTTAGAATAGGAAATATTAATCCTAGAAGTTTTTCCAATATTAGCTATCAATCAAGAAAAATAAATAAAATCCTATCTCAAATGGAAATAGAGATGAAGTTCCCAGCTATGTTATATGATTTATCTTCAGAGAAAGCCCACTATAGTTCACCTGCCTTTGTAGAATTAATGGAGGATTTAAAAATAGAAGATTTTTGGAATCCTTTATTTGAACATACAAAGGAAATATTATGTGACAATCTACAGATAATTAGATATAGATTTATAGATGAAAAATATGATAGACCTTATAGTTGGATTACAATACCCGTAACTGTAGGAGATAAGATTAAAGCATATTTTGTTGTGGTAGAAGCTACAGGGCTTATAGATTATTTTGACCAATTTTCACTAAGAATAGGATTTTTATTATTACAATCTTTATATGAGCAAATATTAGTAGCTCAAAGTATAGGAGATATAGGGTTTGAAAAGTTTATATCCGATATAGTTAATGATAATATAAAAACAGAAGAAGCTATTACTAAAACTGCATTGGAATTAGGAATAGACATTAATCTTAAATATTATTTAATCCTATTGCAACAGGATAACCTAGATGGAAACATGACTATTTATAAAGATGAGTTTAGGGAAATATTAAATAGTAGAATATCAAATATGCAAGCAAGAATGGCCCTAATAGATGAGAAATCCTGTATCTTCTTAATTCCCTTTGATGAAAGACTATCGGAGGAGGATAATCTAAAGTTAATAAAGGAGTCAGCATATATATTTAAAGCAAAGGTTGAAAAGACCATAGATAATATAAAGATTATCTTCGGTGTTTCAGATATTAAGGAGCCTATATATGAGTTAAAGAAAAACTTTAATAGATGCATACAAGCTATTAATATGGGAAAAATACTATATCCAAATGAAGAATATATTACCTATACATCTCTAGGGCCTCTTGGATGGATGGACATA
>JAAYQJ010000111.1 GCA_012519355.1 Tissierellia bacterium
CAAACTAGTGGCTAAGGCAATTCCCTTATTCCCTATAAGGGCTGCCAAGGATAAGTTTAAAATAGTATTGGTTACTAAGGCAATAACACTAATAATAGTAGGCGTCTGCATATCATGTATAGAATAGTAGGTCCTAGCCATTAAAGGTATCAATGCCATAGCTGGTAAACCAAGGGCATAGAATACTAAGGCCTGGGAAGTAAAGAAGGAAGCCTCCCTTCCAAAGGCACCCCTTTCAAAGAAGATCATAACTACTGGTTCTGCCATAATCATTAAGATAATAGCTATAGGTATAGTGAATATCAATAAGGTTTTAACTCCGTGGCGAATCCCATCCTTTAATTCTTCAATTTCCTTTTTAGAATGACTTTCAGATAAAATAGGAAAAATAACTGTAATTACAGCTATTATAAACAAACCAATAAATAGGTTCACTATTTCATAGGCATAATTAAGCTCTGCTATACTTCCTACTGGTAAGGTAGAAGCAATTGCGTTGTCTATGGAAGAGTTCAATTCATTTACCCCGACAGACAACACTATGGGTAAAAGGAATAAGAAAACCTTTCCAATATACCTATCCTTAAAATCTATTCTAAATTCATACCTATATCCCTTATCCCTCATGGTGCTAAAGATCAAATAAACTTGAGATACAACTGCCAGTATGGTTGCCACCATTAGGCCTGTTAGTTGAAAGTCCCTTGCAAAGAAAACCAAATAAAGGATAAGGACCAACTCATAGGAAACTCCACCCTTAGCCCCTGCCCTAAAGGCATGCTCTGATTGGAGATAGCCTCCCCCAATGGATTTCAGCCAATATAAGGCCATAATAGGCAAACCTATCCTAAATAAAAATGTGGCTTTCTCCAACTCCACTGGCCCAAATCCAGGACCAAATATTCTCATTATAATAGGAGCTCCCACAAAGCCAGTAACAAATAAAACTAAAGATATTAAAATAGTAATATTTATTAAATTGTTGGTATATTCTACCTTCTTATATATACCATACTTGCTTTGAATTTCCTGTAGGAGAGGAATAAGGGCTACAAGTATTCCATCTCCCACTATTTTAGTAACTAACATAATAGTACTTAAGGCCAAAATATAAGAGTCCATTTGATAGCTAACTCCCAACCTTGAGGCTGTAATCATATCCTTTATAAAAATTAGGAACCTAGAAGCAGCTGCAAAATGGATTATAAATAAAGTGTTCCTTCTCATTATATCCCTATTTTTCATAAAAACTCCTTCATAAAAATAAATATTTTTTGTTCTAATGCTTATACTAGTATTTACCCAAGACTAAAGAATAATAACAGTTAAGCCTGTATTTATCAAGTCCTTACCACAAATTTCCACTGATGGTTAACATAAAAAATGTTAAAATTTTAAAGTGATTTGTTACTTTAATAAACTAAACGGGAGGCAAAATATATGAAGAAATTAATAACTATAATATCTTTACTTCTAGTAACTATAATAGTTATCACTGGATGTTCCACTGGACCTAGTGATGATGGAAATGTAGATAAGATTAGAAGGCCTAGTATTAAATACTGGCCAGATGTATGGAGAAGGTTAAAGCAAAATAAGTTAGCTATGATTGGTTTAACCATAATAATAGTCATGGTTATCCTGTCTATATCTGGTATGGCATCAAGACGGGTAGATGCAATTTTGATGCGTATAGCTGAAGTAATCTACTCTATTCCTTACCTCTTGGTAGTAATTCTCCTTTCAGTTGTATTTACCAAGGCAGGGTCAGGTTCCAGTATGTTTGTTATGATCTTAGCCATGACCTTAACCTCCTGGGTGCCTATGGCAATCCTAGTAAGAGGCCAAGTACTTCAATTAAAGGAATCGGAATACGCTTTAGCTTCAGAATCCCTAGGAGCTTCAAAATCTTGGATACTGAAAAAACATATTATACCAAATACCCTAGGCCCTATTCTAGTTAATGTAACCTTAACTATACCTAGAGCCATATTTTCAGAATCTACCTTAAGCTTCCTAGGCTTAGGACTACAAGCCCCAAAATCAAGTCTAGGTAGTTTGGCAAACGACGGCTTGGCAGGTCTTGCAGTAGGCAATGCCTACCAAATAATTATACCGGCCATATTTATATCATTGATAATGTTTGCCTTCAATGTGCTTGGAGATGGACTTCGTGACGCCCTA
>JAAYQJ010000112.1 GCA_012519355.1 Tissierellia bacterium
CCTATTGCCTTTTCAGTATCAGCTATGACTAAATCTGATGGAGATAAGTCTCTTTCAACCCCATCTAGGGTAACTATTTTTTCTCCTTCTTCAGCCTGCCTAACGATTATTTTTTTACCTGCTACTGTTTCTAAATCAAAAGCATGTAGAGGCTCACCATACTCTAGCATTACGAAGTTTGTTATATCTACTATATTGTTAATTGGTCTTACCCCTGCCTCCATAAGCCTGACCTGCATCCAAAGTGGGGAGGGTTCTATTTTTACATCTTTAACTACCCTAGCATAATATCTATTACAATTGTCTGATGGTGCTTCTATCCCATTCAAATAGTCTTCTACACTATCAACTTCATTATTTATGCTTATTTTAGGCTCCTCTAACTGAATATTAAAGGTAGCAGCTGTTTCCCTTGCCATCCCAATAATGCTTAGACAATCAGGCCTATTTGGAGTAATTTCAAATTCTATTACTTCATCATCTAAGCCTAATATATCAATTATTGAGCTGCCTAAAGGATATTCTTTATCTAGTACAAAGATCCCGTCTCTCATTTCCTTAGCTATAACACTATCATCATATCCCAATTCCTTTAAGGAACATAACATTCCAAAGGAATCTAAACCTCTAAAGTTAGTCTTTTCAATATTCATGCCACCTGGTAGTTTAGCTCCTATTATAGCTACAGGTATATAATCTCCTACTTTTAAATTTGTGGCACCTGTAACAATTTGTAAGCTTTCACTACCTACATCTACTTTGCAAACCAATAATTTGTCCGCATCTGGATGTTTATCTATGCTTAGGATTTTTCCAACTACAACTTTTTCAACGCCCTTATTTAATCCATTTATGGATTCAACATGGGAACCTGATAAAGTAAGTCCATCAGCCAGTACTCTTGTATCTACATCTATTTTTATATAGTCCTTCAACCATTTAATAGGTAATAGCATCTCGTCACTCCCTTTAATCTAAAATTGCTCTAGAAATCTATTATCATTTTCAAATAGTAATCTAATATCTTTAATACCATATTTTACCATAGTAATCCTATCGATTCCCATACCAAAGGCAAAACCAGTATACTTTTCTGAATCTATACCGCAATATTCCAATACCTTAGGATGTACCATGCCGCAACCTAAAAGTTCCATACTCCATCCAGTGAAGTTACATGCTTCACATCCATTCCCTCTGCACTTGAAACAGGATACGTCTACTTCTGCAGATGGTTCAGTAAATGGGAAATGGTGGGGTCTGTACCTGGTCTTCATATCAGGTCCAAATAGTTCTTTAATAAATATATCTAAGGTATGGATTAAATTAGCCATACTTATATTCTCATCTACAACTAAGCCTTCAAGTTGGTGGAACATTGGAGAGTGAGTATCATCAACATCATCGAATCTAAAAGTTCTCCCTGCAGATACTATTCTTAGAGGTGCTCCCATTTCCTTCATGGCCCTAATTTGCACAGGGGATGTATGGGTTCTAAGAAGGATATCCTCTGTTATGTAGAATGTATCTGACATATCCCTTGAAGGATGGTTTTCGGGTGAGTTTAATGCATCAAAATTGTTTTCTACAGTTTCAATTTCCGGTCCCAAAACTACTGAAAAGCCCATGCTAATGAATAGGTCTTCTAGATCCTCTATTGTAGCTAGTAAGGGATGACGGTGGCCTACTTTTTCCTTTTTAGTATTTATAGTTATGTCTATCTTTTCTTTATTTAACTTAGCTAGTTTTATTTCATTGTTTAATCTTTCTTTTTCCTTAGAAATAGTCTCCTCTAATTCATCTCTTATCTCATTAGCAACTTGACCAACGACAGGCCTATCCTCTGGTGTCAACTTACCCATGTCCCTTAACACCTTAGTCAATTCCCCTTTTTTACCTAAAAATTTAACCCTTAATTGTTCAAACTCTTCTAATGTCCTGGCATCTTTTATTGCCTTCAATGCTGCGTCCTTGATTTCCAATAATTTTTCTTTCATTATATCTTTCTTATTTTCCATTACATCTCCTACTCCTTTACCGTAGTATATAAATAGTTTAAAACTATAATTTCTAAGTATTTACTAAATTATAGCACCTGGGCTTTTAAAACTCAAGAATTATTAGTTTCTCTGTTTCATCACTTCATACATAATTATTGATGCTGCAACTCCTGCATTTAAGGACTCTGCCTTACCTGGCATAGGTATCTTTATAAGTATATCAGACATTTGCTGTATATCTTCTTTGACTCCTTTAGACTCATTGCCTATTACCAGGATTTGTCCCCCTATATAATCTGCTTGATAAATGGGGATGCTTCCCTCTAGGGAAGTAGAGTATACTTTCATTCCTTTGTCCTTTAAAGCCTTTAATTCTTCAAGTCCATTGGATGTATAATATAAGGGAGTTCTAAATATAGACCCCATTGTTGCCCTAACGACCTTTGGGTTATAAGGGTCCACACACCCTTCACTTATTATTATGCCATCTATGTTAAAGGCATCAGCTGTTCTAATGATGGTTCCCATATTTCCTGGATCCTGGACTTCATCTAGGTATAATAAAAAAGGATAAGCATTAGAATTAATTTCATCTGTTGTCCTATACCGTAATTGGGCTACAGCTAAAATGCCTTGGGGATTTTCCGTATCAGATATTTCTTTAAAAATATTTTCAGATACATAAATTGGACTGTAAAAACCTTCAAGTTTTTTAAGAAAGTCCTCTCCCTCATTATTCTTTAAAAGCTGATCAGTATATAGGATATTTTCAATAGGATAATCATTTTCCATAGCTTCATTGATTATCTTTATTCCCTCAATAATGAAGGCATTGTTTTTCATTCTTCCTTTTTTTCTATGTAGGGATTTTATTTCCTTAATTAAAGGATTTTTGGTACTTGTAATTTGATGCATACTATTCACCAGCTTTTCTATTTTATATACTAGTATACCATAACCATTTTAATATATTGAAGCAAAAAAATAAAAGTTCCTTTATGGGAACTTTTATTTTTTATTGGCCCTTTGCTATTTCAACTAATTTAGCAAAACCTTCTGGATCATGTATTGCCATTTCTGATAACATTTTTCTGTTAATTTGAATGTTAGCTTTTTTAAGACCATTGATGAATTTGCTGTAGCTCATACCATTTAATCTTGCTGCAGCGTTGATTCTTGTGATCCAAAGTTTTCTAAAATCTCTCTTTCTTTGTTTACGTCCAATATATGCATAATTCAAAGACTTCATTACAGCCTGGTTGGCAGTCCTGAATAGTTTTGATTTTGCTACATAATAGCCTTTAGCTTGTTTTAATATTTTTTTATGTCTTTTTTTGGCATTTACTGCTCTTTTTACTCTAGCCATCTATAGTACCTCCTCTATTCTAAACTTTTTTCTATGGAATCATTGAATCGATTCTTTTTTGATCGCCTTTGCTTACTAAAGTACCTTGTCTTAAATTTCTAACTCTCTTTGGAGATTTCTTTCCAGTCTTATGGCTTTTATAAGCCTTATATCTTCTAATCTTTCCAGTACCTGTTCTTTTAAATCTTTTTGCTGAACCTCTATGGGTTTTCATCTTTACCTTTGCCATAATTTTACCTCCTTCATTACTTAGTTTTTTGGCGATAAATGCATTGTCATATTACGACCTTCTAGTTTCGGAGCTTTTTCTACAGTTCCTACTTCTTCAATTAATTTTGAAAAGTTATTTAATACTTCATAGCCAATTTCAGTGTGTCCCATTTCTCTTCCTCTAAACCTTACTGAAACCTTAACCTTATCTCCAGCTTTTAAAAACTCAATAGCTCTTCTAGCTTTAACATTTAAGTCATGATCTTCTATATTTGGAGTTAAACGAATCTCTTTTACATTAATTATCCTTTGATTCTTCTTAGCTTCCTTCTCCTTTTTGGCAATTTCATACTTGTATTTGCCATAATCCATTATCCTACATACAGGTGGATTTGCAGTAGGAGCTACTTTGACTAAATCTAGTCTTTTCTCCTCTGATATTTCCAATGCCTTTCTTGTAGGTAGAATCCCAAGTTGTTTTCCGTCCACATCGATTAGCCTTACTTCCTTATCCCTGATTTCTTCATTGATCTGAAGTTCCTTAATAATACAGCACCTCCTAAAAATTTTAAAAATAAAAGCGGGTATAGAATACCCGCTTAAATTCACAGTAAAATAAATCTTATTAATATAAGACTATTCCCATTGATATAACCTTATTAGCATGGCCATAAGGTGAGAAGCGGACACTTCTACTTGATTAATATATTAACTTTACCTTATCAGTATATACATAAAACCCAATCTTGTCAAACATTTTTTTAAATTTTATTTTGACAACTCATATAAGGCGTGACCGTAGATTTGTGTAATCTTCATTAAATGGTCAATGGAGATATATTCATCTTTTTGATGGGCAACATCTTCCTGACCTGGTAACATTGGTCCAAAGGCTACAGCATTTTCCATTGCCCTAGCATAAGTTCCACCGCCAATTGTAATAGGTTGACTTTCTGTATCTCCTGTTTCCTTCCTATATACTTCCATGAGTTTTTCCACTAAAAAATTATCCTTAGGCACATATAATGGTTTTGTATCCCCTTTACCTTCTACTAGTTCTAGCTTTGTACCTTCAAGGTTTCTTCTAATACCATCATATACTTCCTTTGAACTACTCTTTATAGGATATCTTACATTTATAGTCAAGATGATTTTCCCATCTTCAAACTTAATTAGGCCTGGGTTAAAGTTTAGTTTTCCCGAAACATCGTCTTCTAAACCACAACCAATATCTTCACCATGATGTTTGAATCCTATCCTTTCATTGTATAGGTTTATAAAATCACATAAATCACATTGGCCATCCAAAATATTGCCCAGTACTTTCATTAAATTAGATATGGCATTTTCTCCTTTTTCTGGAGTACTGCCATGGGCTGAAATACCTTTAGCAATAAGTCTTACAATATTGTCCTCTACTTGCATATCTACTGGATAATCTTTATCCTTCATATAATTATTATACTTATCTTCAAATTCCTCAGTATTCTCTACTTCAAAAACAGCCTCAGCATGATCTGGAACCATATTTGGTGCATTTCCACCTTTTAAATCAATAAGTTTAATGTCGGAACACTTATTTGAGCTTAAGCTTTGAACTAAATCAAATACTATAATCCCCTTTTCTCCGTGAATTACAGGGAAGTCTGCATCGGGAGTAAAAGCCATAGTAGGAGCCTTTTCATGTTTGAAATAATAATCCATACAGCCCCATCCAGTTTCCTCATTAGTTCCAAATATTATCCTAATCTTTCTACTTAGGGGTAAATTAGAATCCTTCAATGCCTTCAAAGCATAAAGACTTGCAATGGCTGGTCCCTTATCATCGGCGGTACCCCTACCATAAATCTTTCCATCATGTATTTCACCACCATATGGTGGATAAGTCCAACCTTCCCCTTCAGGTACAACATCAAGATGAACTAATACTCCAACAGTTTCTTCCCCTTGCCCAAATTCTGCATATCCTGCATAACCTTCCAGGTTTTTAGTTTCAAACCCCATTTTTTCTGATAAGTCTAAAGCGTATTCTAAAGCCCTATAAGGTCCTTCACCAAAGGGCATGCCTGGCTTTTCACTTTCTTCAACAGATTTTATTTTAATAATTTCTTGTAATGATTTTATAATATCTTCTTCATAACTAAGGATTAAATTTTTAATTTTATTGACATTTTCCAATTAAACATCTCTCCTTTCCTTATATTTACTATTATAACCCTATTTATACAGGGTCACAACTTTATTATTTTTTCTTTTATATTAATTTACTTAAATGGTTACACTAACTTTAGAAAATCATATAAGGTGGGGATATGGTGAAAAAGAAAAGAGTAATATTTTTATTGCTAGTATTAGGGTTAATCGCATCTTTCATTCTAATATATGATGCCTTTTTTCCTACAGAAAGTTTATCTAGTTTTAAACTTGTAGATAAGCTCATTGTGTGGGTAATCACTTTAATACTAATGATTCTTTATATTAGAACTGATAGTAATCCACAGCTAGTCCCCTCAGTTCTCTCCATTGAAAAGGATGCAAGTAGAGAGAGAGACAAATCCGATATCTCTTTTAAAGATGTGGCAGGATTAGAGGAAATCAAAGAAGAATTACAGGAAACCATCGACTTCATCAACAACTCATCAAAATACAAGAAAATGGGAGCTAAAATACCAAAGGGTATTTTATTTCATGGGCCTCCTGGAACTGGGAAAACCCTCTTAGCCAAGGCTGTAGCTGGAGAAACTAACTCTACATTTTTATATGCATCAGGGTCTGAGTTCGTTGAAAAATACGTTGGAGTAGGAGCAAAAAGAGTTCGTACCCTTTTTGAAAGAGCAAAAAAAGAGGCACCAAGTATCATATTTATAGATGAAATAGATGCCATAGGTGCAAAAAGAAATCTAGAATCTAATAATGAAAAAGACCAAACTTTAAACCAACTATTAGTAGAAATGGATGGCTTTAACACCAATGAAACAGTTATAGTAATAGGTGCCACCAATAGGTTAGATTTATTAGATGAAGCCCTATTAAGACCTGGAAGATTTGACAGACATATATATGTAGGTAATCCTAATGTAAGGGCGAGAGAGCAAATCTTAGAAGTCCATACTAAGAATAAACCCTTAGACAAATCCATAGATATTAAAGCTATTGCAAAGAAGACTATTGGATTATCCGGTGCACAATTAGCCAACATTGCCAATGAAGCAGCTATAATTGCAGTAAGAAAGAACAAAAACCAAATATCTATTAATGAGTTTGATGCTGCAATTGAAAGGGTTTTAGCGGGACTAGAGTTAAAGAATCCTACAGTATTAAAGAAAGAAAAGGAAACAGTGGCTATACATGAAGCAGGTCATGCCTTAGTATCTAAGATCTTAGCTACTGATGTTGTACAGAAAATTTCCATAGTCCCTAGAGGTCAAGCATTAGGTTATGTACTTAAGTTCCCAGATGAAGAAAGATACCTACTAACCAAGTCAGAATTAAGCAACAAAATTACTTGTTTATTGGCTGGAAGGGCTGCAGAAGAATTTGTATTTAAAGAGATTACCACAGGAGCAAAGGATGACTTAAATAAAGCTACTGATATTGCAAGGGAAATGGTTTGTTCCTATGGGATGAGTGATTTAGGTACTATGGCCTTAGATGAAGTTTTCATTAGGTATAACTCGGATATTATACGAAGGGAGATCAAGAAGATTACAGATGCAAGATATGATGAAGCCAAAAAAATTATTGAAGAGAATAAATATTTGCTACTTCACATAGCAAATACCCTATTAGAAAAAGAGACAATAGATAACGAAGAGTTAGATAAGATATTTAAAATCTACCAAAAACCTTTACCTTGTGTAAATGAAACAAACTAAAAGGAAGAGTCAAAAATTGACTCTTCCTTTTTATTTTGCTTTTTCTTCAACTTCCTTTATTATTTTACCTACAAATTCTCCTAGACTTATTTGACCTAGATCTCCTTCGTCCCTCTTCCTAACAGAGACTAGGTTTCCTTCTACTTCCTTTTCACCTACTATTAACATATAAGGTATTCTTTGTAATTGGGCTTCCCTAATCTTATATCCTATTTTCTCTGCCCTATCGTCTACTTCTACCCTTATACCCTTATCTGCTAATTCTTTTCTAACCTCATAGGCATAGTCATTAAATCTATCTGATATAGGAAGTACTATTGCTTGAACTGGTGCTAACCATACTGGGAATTTACCAGCAAAATGCTCAATTAATATTCCCATAAATCTTTCCATACTACCAAAGATTGTTCTATGAATCATTACAGGTCTTTTCTTCTCATTGTCCTTGTCAACATAAGTTATATCAAATTTCTCTGGCATTTGGAAATCTAATTGAATAGTACCACATTGCCATGTTCTACCTATGGCATCTTCTAAATGGAAGTCTATTTTTGGTCCATAGAAGGCTCCATCTCCTTCATTTAGAATATAATCTATTTCCTTAGCATTTAAAGCTTCTATTAAACCATTTGTTGCTGTTTCCCATTGTTCCTCAGTTCCCATGGAATTTTCTGGTCTTGTTGATAATTCTACATGGTATTTAAATCCAAATACATTGTATATATAGTCTGCTAACTCTATTATTTTTATTAACTCTTCTTTAATTTGAGAAGGTAGTACATACAAGTGGGCGTCATCTTGAGTAAAGGACCTTACTCTCATTAGACCATGTAGGGCTCCTGAAAGTTCATGCCTATGAACTAATCCAAGTTCACCTAATCTTAGAGGTAAATCCCTATAACTGTACATCTTAGACCTATATACTAAGATAGATCCTGGACAGTTCATTGGCTTAATAGCATAGTCTTCATCATCTATATTAGTGAAATACATATTTTCCTTATAATGATCCCAGTGACCAGATTGGTGCCATAATCTTTCATTCAAAATTAAGGGTGTCTTAATTTCATCATAGCCAGCCTTAGTATGAACTTCTCTCCAGAAGTTTTCTAATAGGTTTCTCAAAACCATTCCCTTTGGATGGAAGAAAGGAAAACCAGGTCCTTCTTCATGGATGCTAAATAAATCTAGTTCCTTACCTAATTTTCTATGGTCTCTTTTCTTTGCCTCTTCTAATTTATGAAGGTATTCTTCTAGTTCCTTCTTTTTCTCGTAAGTTGTTCCGTAGATTCTTTGAAGCATTTTATTGTTTTCATCCCCACGCCAGTAAGCTCCTGCAATACTTAGAAGCTTAATAGCCTTAACCTTCTTTACATCATATAGGTGTGGCCCTGCACAAAGGTCAGTAAATTCTCCTAAACTATAGAAGGATATTTCTTCATCTTCAGGGAAGTGTTGGATTAAATCAACCTTATATTCTTCTCCCTTTTCCTCAAAATACTTAAGGGCTTCATCCCTAGGCATTACAAATCTTTCTAGTAAATGACCTTCCTTAACTATTTTAGCCATTTCTGCTTCAATCTTTTCTAAGTCTTCTGGAGTAAACCTATGCTCTGTATCGAAATCATAGTAGAATCCATTATCTATTGCTGGTCCTATGGCAAATTTAACATCTGGGAAAAGTCTTTGGACTGCTAAGGCCATTATATGGGCAGATGTATGCCAAAATATTTCCTTTCCTTCCTTATCTTCAAATTTAACAACCCTAAAAGTTGCATCTTCATCAATACTTTCTTGCATACCTAAAGTTTCGCCATTTACTACTGCTCCAAGGGCAACCCTTGCTAAACCTTCAGATATATCTTTGGTAACATCTAAAACCTTAATTCCTTTTTCATATTCTCTAACTGAACCATCTGGTAAAGTAATTTTAATCTTTTCCATGTTTAAACCTCCTTTTTATTTACAATTCACAATTCACAGTTCACAATTCACAATTTTATTCAATTGACAATTGATGTTTGACAATGGACAATTATTGGGGTCAAGCTTCTGGGCATAGTAAATAAAAAATGACCAATTGTACCAGTGTCTCTGATAGATTTATCATGTCTTCCAGCAAAACAGTCGCCATCTCATGCAGCAAATTTATTCTGTAATCAAGTCATATTACGCAGTTTCGCATCACAAATTCTTTTGCTCCCGTTGGTCGCAAGAATTTGGCCTTAAGACACTCCTAAACTATTTCCTACGGAGTACACTAAGGTTGGAGCTCATTGCGAATGACCTACCTACAATTTGCTACGCAAATTGGGTTAGGTCAACTTTAGGTCAATAAAAAAAGCCTTTCATCCCTACATATACATGTAGGGACGAAAGGCTTGACTTCGTGGTTCCACCCTAATTGGGACTCATTTTAGTTAACGCATAAGCGGTAATCCTTCAATCGGATCCTGTTCAGGGGTGGTCTTCATATATCTTTCTCTTAGGAAAACTTCCAGCCATGGTTTCCCCTCTCTGAAAGGAAATGATATACTACTCTTCCCATCATCACATTATTATTAAATTAAAGGTAATTGTATCATAAATAAACCTCAGTGTCAATATGTTTTTTACTATTTTAATTGTCTAATTAATTCTTCTATATCCACACTTGTTTGCTCTCCAGTTTTCATATTTCTTAAGGAGCAGGTATTAGTTTCAACTTCTTCTTGACCAATTACCACAACATAAGGGATATTTAACTTGTCTGCATAGTTAAACTTCTTGCCTACTTTACCTTTTTCCAGATATATTTGACTATATATACCCTCCTGTCTAAGCCTATTTACAACTTCCACACCCTTATCCATACAATCTTCCATTGGAATTATTAGGGCTTTTGTTAAGGAGTTTTCTTCACTGTTAATTATATTTGCTTCTCTAAGCTGATAGAAAAGCCTAGTTAAACCTATAGAAATCCCTACTCCAGGAAGTTTTTGTTTAGTATAATAAGTAGCTAAATTATCATATCGTCCACCTGAACAAATAGCCCCTATTGAGGGATAGTCATTTAAAAATGTTTCATACACGGTTCCTGTATAATAATCTAAACCTCTTGCAATAGTCAAGTCTATCTTATAGTTTTCCTCTGGTACTCCAAATAAACCAATATATTTTACTACTTCTCTTAATTCATCTAAGCCTTCTCTAAATATTTCATTTTCTATTCCTAATTCTTGAAGTTCCTCAAGTATTTCTAAATTTGTGCCCTTTATATTTATAAATTCTTTAATCCTATTTATTGTATTAGAATCAATATTTAAACCTTCAAGTTCCTTTTCTACTCCCTCCATGCCAATTTTATCTAGCTTATCTATAGCTCTTAAAATTAGAGTAGAATCTTCAATGTTTAAGTTCTGGAAAAATCCCTTTAGGATCTTTCTATTATTTATCTTGATAGTAAAGGAATCAAATCCTAGTTCTTTAAAAGTAGAGTAAATTACTGAAGGTATTTCTGCATCATTTATTATGTCTAAGGTTCCATTTCCAATAATATCTATATCACATTGATAAAATTCTCTAAACCTTCCCTTCTGATTCCTTTCTCCCCTATAGACTTTTCCTATGTGGTATCTCCTAAAGGGAAAATTTAATTGGGAATAGTATTGGGCAACATATCTAGCCAAGGGGACTGTTAGATCAAACCTTAAGGCCATGTCTGTACTACCTTTTTCAAACCTATAAACTTGCTTTTCTGTCTCTCCCCCACCTTTGGCCAGTAATACTTCAGATTTTTCAATAACAGGTGTATCTATAGGTAGGAAACCGAATTTTTCATAATTGGCTCGTATAGTATCTAGCATTTTATTAAATAGAATCTGGTCTGCAGGAATTAACTCAATAAAACCAGGTAAAATAGATGGTTTTACTATATTTATACTCATAATATTACCTCCGTTTTCATTATATTAATTATAATAACAGAATTACTGTTAATTTCCAAGTTCCTTTAGAAAAAATCTAGTTTTGACTAAAAAAAAGAAGTTGAAAACAACTTCTTCACTTACCCTTCTTAATTTTCGGTTTTGATCTACAAATATCGCAGGCTCTACAAAATTCTACTTTATCTTTGAATACTTGGGATATTAAATCTATTAGTTCCTTTTCTTCACCCTCATCTATATGAATTATTAATTTTTGGGGTGATAAGACTATTAAAGAGCTAACCAATAGGTC
>JAAYQJ010000113.1 GCA_012519355.1 Tissierellia bacterium
AGATTCTTCCTTTTTACATAGCATATTATCCTTATTTGCTACTAGTTTTATATATCCAAAGTTCTGCAGTCTACTAGTTAGTTCACTTTTATAATCAAAAATATTGACCATATCTTTTCCTTCAAATGTTCTCAATATTCTTATCAGGCAACAAAACTTTATGCTTGATTAAATGAGTGACCTTTATACTAGGTTGAACCGAACCAATATTATAAGATAATAAATCCCCCTTAATATTTTTTAAGTATTCATACATAAATAGATTTGAAACTTCTTCAAATCGTAATGCTATTACATTTTGAGCAATACAGCCAATATTTCCATAGAATACTTTCATTTCTGCTAAACTGCCTACTGTAGATAATAGAATATCTCCTTCAACTGGGTGCCCACTCCTAAACCAAGATTTGTATATTTCCTTACTAACAAATTTCATGCAATTTTCATAATTAATAATTCTACCATTTCCAGATATAGCTTTGACATCTAAAATAGGGTAAATAGTTTTTTCATTAGACAGTGGTGGTGTTTTGCCTCGGTTGTCAATTACATCAACTACATCACCTAACTCCTTAACTTCCCACCCCTTAGGAATCATCCCAAGATCACTTTCAACCATTTCTCCACCACTAGATTTATAAGGTTCTCCATCTTCATATGGAAATTCAAAATCTACGAACCAATGCTTGAAGATTGTCTGTGCCATTTCCTCAAGAGTTTTGTTGAGTTGGTTGTTAACTTCAATTTTTTCATCAAGAAATGAAAGGATTTTGGCTATGGATTTTTGTTCGTTTAGTGGTGGAACAGGTATTTTAAATTCTTTAACTATTCTTCCTGACACTTCTTTAAATGTTGAACCGCCTGCTATGTTTTCAAGTTCGTATCTTTTTATCATCATAAGATAGTATAGAAAAACATTATGAACCTTTCTATCGTCGCAAACTATACTTTTAAATCCTTGATTTGTGCACAACTCTTTTCCAGCTATGGCTAAGTATCCTATAGGCGCTCTTGAACTAAATAGCACTGTACCTTTTGGAAGTATTTTAGCACTAGAATTTTCTAAACCTTTTTTTGTTATACTTCTTTCACCAGTATAAATATACCTTTCAGCATACCCAGATAAATCTTTAGGAGTAATCCATGAAATTTCGCCATCCCAATATTCTGCAACCGATGTTTTTGGAGTTCCACCTCCAACAACATCACCTATTTTCTGAATTTTTAATACCTTCCAATCTTCGGGCATGTCTCCAATTTTCCATTCCCTACTCACAGTCCACACCCACTTCCTGCAAAAACCCGAGATTCTTCACTACGTTCAGAATGACAGAAAAGAGGTTCAGAATGACAGGCATATGATTCTTGACCATTTTCTCAAAGACAAAACCTTTTCCAATTGTGAATTGTGAACTATGATTTTTCACTACATTTAGAATACCAATATCCTTTCCCACTTTTAATTCTTCACTGTTAGTTGTTAGTTGATTAAATCTCATAGCCAATCCCTCCTAGATTCTTTCTTATCTCTTCCTCTAGTTTGTGGGACTCTTTAAACAACCTCGTTAATTCATCAGTTAAATTCTCCATCTTCTCTTCAAATGGTATTCCATCATCTTCGACTTCTTCTATGCCTACATATCTTCCTGGTGTTAATACATATTCATTTTCCCTAATATCTTGAATAGGTGCACTATAGCAAAATCCCTTTATATCATCATATCCACCATATGTTTCACTACTTTCAGCCGCCATCGGTATGAAAGATTCCTCACTAGGTTCGGAATGACATGTTTCTATGCTTCTCCACTTATGGTAGGTATCAGATATTTTCTTAATATCATCTTCTTTTAATTCTCTATGTCTTCTAGTTACCATTTCTCCAAGATTTCTAGCATCTATAAATAATACTTCATTCTCTCTACTTCTAAACTGTGGGTTGTTCTTCTTGTTTCTGTTTAATATCCACAAGGATACTGGTATTCCTGTGGAATAAAACAATTTATCAGGCAATGCTACTATTGCATCTATCAAATCATTTTCCAGCAGGTTCTTTCTTATTTCACCCTCATTAGATGTATTTGAGCTAAGTGATCCATTTGCCAGTACTACTCCTGCTATGCCATTAGGTGATAGATGATGGATTATATGTTGGAGCCATGCATAGTTTGCATTTCCTTCTGGTGGTGTTCCATATTTCCACCTTACATCATCTGTTAGTCTATTTCCTCCCCAGTCGCTAATATTAAAAGGCGGATTAGCTAAGATATAATCTGCCTTTAGGGTCTTATGGAGGTCATTGTGAAATGTATCTGCATGATGAGGTCCTAAATTAGCCTCTAGTCCCCTGATTGCAAGGTTCATCTTACATAGTTTCCATGTAGTTGAGTTTAGCTCTTGTCCATAGATAGATAGATTTTCTATTTTCCCTTGATGTTCTTGGATAAACCTTTCAGATTGGACAAACATACCTCCCGAACCACAGCATGGGTCATATATTCTCCCTTCATAAGGTTCTATCATCTCTACTAGTGTCCTAACTGTCGAACTTATTACAGGTTCAATCCTTACGCTTCTTGTTGGCAAGTGTCCTTGGGACTATACTGGCATTGAAGATA
>JAAYQJ010000114.1 GCA_012519355.1 Tissierellia bacterium
ACAATTTATTTTGGGTATCGAAATGTTTTAAAAAAATAAGATAAAGGGGTAATATAATGTCAGCTTTTGTTACATTAAAAAGTTTTTTCAAAAGACATAAATGGAGTTATTTAATAGGAGTTACCTGGTTATTATTTATTGACCTTATTCAACTATTAGTCCCACAAATTTTAAGAAGTTTTACTGATAATCTAAGGGATGGTCTATTAGACCCACCTGGTATTATAAAACATGCTTTTCTAATTATCTTAACTGGTGTATTAATAGCTATAGGAAGATTTTTTTGGAGAATATATATCTTAGGAACTTCCCGTGAATTAGAGTATTATTTGAGAAAAAGACTCTTTAATCACCTGTTGACCCTTTCTCCAAACTATTTTAATACACATAAAACAGGGGATTTAATGGCCCATGCAACCAATGACGTTAATGCTGTAAGAATGGCAATAGGTCAAGGAACTATAATGATTGTAGATTCAGTTTTTATGATAATATTGACTTTATTCATGATGGTCAGGACCACCAATTTAAGGCTTACAGCCCTTTCCCTAGTTACTTTACCCTTTATTATCATATTCGTTAATAGGTTTGGAAAGATAATTCATAAAAGATTTAGGATTGTACAAGAGGCTTTTTCAAACTTGACTGATGTAACCCAAGAGAGTTTTTCTGGTATAAGGGTTGTAAAATCATTCGTACAAGAAAATCTAGTTTTAGAAAACTTTACGAGGATTAACGAAGATAATTTAAAGAAGAACTTAAGCTTATTTCTAGTATCAGGTACTTTCCATCCCTTTATTCATTTTATTTCTGCAATTAGTTTTTTATTGATAATCTTTTTTGGTGGAAAAGAAGTTATTTTAAATAGGATTTCCTTAGGTGAGTTTATTGCCTTTAACTCCTATCTTGGTTTATTGGTATGGCCAATGATGGCTTTAGGATGGGTAATAAACCTTCTACAAAGAGGGGCAGCTTCTATGGAAAGAATTAATGCCATACTAGATGAAAAACCGGAAATTAAAGATTTGGATAATGCTATAGACTTAGATGAAGTAAAAGGAAAAATCCAATTTAAAAATGTTAGCTTTAAGTATCCTAGATCTGAAAACTATGCATTAAAGAATATTGATTTTACCATTGAGCCAGGTAAATCATTAGCTATCATAGGTAGAACAGGTAGTGGTAAAACTACTATAGTTAATCTGCTCCTTAGGCTTTATGAAGTTGAAGAAGGGGAAATTTTTGTAGATGATATACCAATAAAAAACCTAACCTTAAAATCCCTTAGGGAAAATATTGGCTATGTACCCCAAGATAATTTTCTTTTCTCAACTAGTATTGAAGAAAACATTGGTTTTTCCTTTGAAGAAAATCTTAGAAGGGAGAAAATAGTTAAGGCAGCACAACTAGCTGAAATATATGACAATATAATTAACTTTCCAGATGGTTTTGATACTGTCCTAGGTGAAAGAGGGGTTACTATCTCAGGCGGACAAAAACAAAGAACTTCTATTGCTAGGGCACTAATAAAAGAACCTTCTATTTTAATATTAGATGATAGTCTGTCTAGCGTAGATACAGAAACGGAAGAAAAAATACTCAATAATTTGAAGAGTATTATGAAAGATAGAACAACTATAATTATTAGCCATAGGATTTCTACTGTTAAGGATTGTAATGAAATCATAGTTATAGATGAAGGTGAAATTGCTGAAAGAGGAAGTCATGATTATCTTCTAGGTCAAAATGGCATTTACGCTGAACTCAACGAAAAACAATTGCTAGAAGAAAAAATAATCAATGATTAGGAGGCCTATAAATGAGTAAGGAATTTATCGATGACGATATAATGGGTAAGGCATATGACAGTAAATTGATGAAAAGACTTTTAAAATATGCAAAACCTTTTTGGCATTTTTTCTTAATTGCAATTATTATGATGGTTATTGTTACTGGTTTAGAACTATTAAGACCTTACCTATTAAAGGTTACAATAGATGATTATATTGCAGGCTACACTAAACCTATGTACGAAATGGAAATAGATAATCCCTATGAGGGAGTTGTTTTTAATGACAAAAAATATGTAAAAGTTGACCACATCGAGAAAAACAATATTTCCTTAAGAGGAACCTATCCCCTAGTCAATATTATTGAAAAAAACAATAATTATTATCTAGGTGGCATAGAAGATGATCTTGAAAGTAGAGTAATATTGGATAATGATACTTATATAAAGTTCAGAGATGATGATATAAAAGGAATAAATAGAATTTCACTGATTTTACTTATAACCATAATTTGTACTTTTATATTTAACTATTTTCAAGTTTTATTATTAAATTATACATCTCAAAGGATAATTTATAATATTAGACAAGAGATTTTTTCACATATTCAAAGCTTATCAATATCATATTTCGATAAGAATCCTATTGGTAGATTAGTTACTAGGGTAACTAACGATACTGAAACATTAAATGAGATGTACACCTCTGTCTTGGTTAATCTATTTAAAGATATTTTTGTAATAATCGGTATAGTTTTCGTAATGCTTAGACTGAACTGGAAATTAGCCCTATTATCTTTTGCTTTAATGCCATTTATCTTAATAGCTTCTATTTTCTTTAGGAGAAAAATAAGAGTTGTTTATAGACTGGCTAGGGCCCAACTGGCAAGAATTAATTCTACATTAAACGAAAATATTACAGGTATGAAGGTTATACAAATATTTAAAAAGGAAAATAAAATAGCTTCTCAGTTTGATGATATAAATATGGAATACTTACAAACTTCAAAAAAAGAAATAAGATTATTTGCTATTTTTAGGCCTTCACTTGAAATAATAAGGTCTTTGGGTATAGCAACAATTATTTACTATGGTGGTGGTCAAGTAATATCAGGTGTAATTGAATTCGGTGTCCTATATGCTTTTGTAGACTATCTTCAAAGGTTTTTCCAACCAATACTAGATTTAACGGAAAAGTACAACATATTACAATCAGCCATGGCTTCAAGTGAAAGAATATTTTCTATCTTAGACGACAATACCATGATAGAAAATCCTATGAAACCAGTTAAAGTCAATACTTTTAAAGGGAAAATCGAGTTTAAAAATGTTTGGTTTGCATACGAAGAAGATAACTGGGTATTAAAGGATATTAGTTTTACTATTAATCCAGGAGAAACAGTTGCTTTTGTAGGTGCTACAGGTGCTGGAAAATCTTCAATCATTAATTTAATTACTAGGTTTTATGACATCCAAAAAGGAGAAATCCTTATTGATGGAATAAATATAAAAGAATATGATAAATTTGAGTTGAGGAGAAACATAGGCGTTGTGCTGCAGGATGTATTCTTATTTACAGGGACCATAGAAGATAACATTCGCCTTAACAATACAGATATAAGCCATGACAGAATAGTGGAAGTAGCTAAATATGTAAATGCCCACCATTTTATAAGCAAACTACCTAATAAATACCAGGAACCAGTTATGGAAAGGGGTTCTACCTTATCCTCTGGTGAGAGACAATTATTAGCTTTTGCAAGGACCTTAGCCTATGATCCAAAGATTTTAATCTTAGATGAGGCTACTTCAAATATAGATACGGAAACTGAAATCCTAATCCAAGATGCATTAGAAAAATTAATAAAAGGTAGGACAACTATTGCTGTTGCCCATAGACTATCAACTATACAACATGCTGATAAGATAATTGTCCTTAATAAAGGGGTTATCCGAGAAGTTGGCAATCACCAAGAATTATTAGCTAAAGAAGGCATATATTATAACCTATACAAACTTCAATATAAAGAAAGTTTAATCGGATAAACTTTTGTAAGTAAATTAATTTATATATAAAACAATACTTAAAAACCCTCTAAAGCCTAAGCTTTAGAGGGTTTTTAAACCGCAATGCCGTCAACTAATCTAATTCACACCCGCCTTCTTCAAGGTGGGTATCCTGTTGCCACTTTCTAACTTCCTCTCCATGGAGGCATGTTATCCGGCGGCAAACTTAGACTCCCGTGTCTAATATGTCGGTTGAATTATCAAAGTCAACGTACACCGCAGAATCTTCTCTTGATTACATTATACTACTTTTACTATATTTTTTCAATAACACATTATATTATGCTAAAAAATGCTAAACTTCACTTGTTATTAAATAATTTATTTCCTCTTCATTTAGTACTTCTTTTTCTATAAGGTTTTTAGCCAAGCTTTTAAGGACCTTTATATTTTCCATTAGTAGCTTTTTAGTTTCAAGATATAGATTGTCTAATGTCTCTTTTGTTCTATTTAATAACAACTTATTATCTAAGTTTCTATTACCAACAACATTGTAATTCACAAGACCTGTCTCTTCATCCATACCTAATAGTGCTATCATTGATAGGGTCATCTCCGTAGCTTTTTCTAAATCTGATGAAGCTCCAGTAGTTACTAAATCTTTACCAAAGATGATTTCTTCTGCAGCTCTACCACCTAAAGCAATCATTATGTTTGATAAAATATCTTTTTTGCTTTGATACATCTTATCAGGTGGCAAGTTGATACTGAATCCGCCCATACCCTTTGTACTTGGTATTATACTAACCTTAGTAACTCTATTATCCTTAGCAACCAATTTAGTGACTAAGGCATGTCCTGCTTCATGGAAAGCAGTTATTTCTTTATCTCTTACTTGTATGGCAGACCTATCCTTTTTCTCATCCCCAACTAATACAGTGTAATATGCCCTATTAATGTGGTCAGATGTAATTTCACTTGACTTCTCCTTGGCTGCATAAATTGCAGCTTCATTCATTAGGTTTTCCAATTTGGCTCCACTAAAATATACAGTATCCAAGGCTAGTTTTTTCAAATCCACATCCTTAGAAATAGGTTTGTTTTCACTATGAAGCTTCAATATTTTATATCTACCGCTAACATCAGGTAAATTGACTTCTACCTGACGATCAAACCTTCCAGGTCTAAGCAAAGCTTCATCTAATATATCTATCCTATTGGTAGCTGCAACAACAATAATTCCATCATTTTCATTAAAACCTGACATCTCAGTTAATAGAGCGTTTAATGTCCTATCGCCTTCTTCACTACCAGAAGGATTATCTCCTTGTCTTTTTTTACCAAGAGAATCAATCTCATCAATGAAAATTACTGATTTTCCTGCTTCCTTGGCCTTTTTAAACAATTCTCTAATTCTACTAGCACCTAAGCCTGCATAGACTTGTACAAAATCCGACCCTGACACTGGAAAAAATGGAACTCCTGCCTCTCCAGCCATGGCTTTGGCTAATAATGTCTTACCTGTACCAGGAGGCCCATATAGAAGGACTCCCCTAGGTAACCTTGCCCCAAGTTTAATATATGCATCAGGGTTTTTAATGAAATCAACTAAGTCCATTAATGCTTCTTTTGCTTCTTCATTCCCTGCCACATCAGAAAACTTCAACCTTTTAGTATTATTCTCCGTATCTATCTTTGACATTTGTGACATTTCCTTTGCAGCTTGTTTTGACATATTTCTACTAATATGAAATAATATGAAGCCCATTATGGATACTGTTAATATCATAGGTATAGTTTGATTTATAGTTTCGTCCTTTTCTATTACCTTGATATTATTTAATAATAGTTCCTCTTTGAAGTTTACCTTTCTAGGATTATCTGTAACAAAAACATTCCCATTTTCAAGCCTTACCTTAATCTTTTCATTGTTCGATAATACTACTTCCTCCACTAAACCCATCTCAACATGAGTCAAAAATAAGGTATAAGGTATTTCTTCTATACCCTTCCTATTCTTTATATAAATATACCCAGTTAACAATAGGGTGAAAATTACAATAACAGATAAGGTAATCTTAATTTTATTATTTAATCTCATTAAGACCCTCCTTTTTGGTTTACATAATATATTTCATATTATAACATCTAGACTGTATAAAGTCTATTTCCTAGATTTGTCAAAAAAAGTTAAAAGGCATCCCATGGATGCCTATTCCCTATTCAACATTGCTATAATCCTATCCAATTTTCTATTCTGTTCTTCATTTAATAAGGGTCTTATACTCTCTAACTTTTCAAATATTTCCCTATACTCATCTTCGCTTAATTGATCTTCTAAGGCTTCGTTTACCCTAATAATCTCTATAAAGATATCATCCTCAGACTTATCTTGATAGATCTCCGCTAGATTTTCAAATCTTTCAACATCTTCCTTAGTTGGATTATACTCCTTTATCTTATCTACAATTTCGTCAATATTTTTCTCTCTCACTCTATCCCTCCTATTCTATAGATTAATTTATGATTATAAAATATGATATATTACTATTATTTGTGCAACTAATATTTAACTATTGCATATAATGAAAACATGACTAAGGGGGGATAATATTGGATAATAATTTGCTGTTCTTTTTCTTTTTAATTTTCTTACGTAAAAGCAAGATGGAAGAGTTTAAAGGGATAAGTCCTCTTTCTGATTATATTAGAACTTTAAAAATTGAACCTAAATATACCATAGAAAAAATTGAATTATTAAAATCAATTGGTCCGTATTTTCCTGAAGAATACATACCTATGATAAATAGATCAATTCTGTTTACAGAAAGGATTTTGAAAGTCAATGAACTAGCTAAATTTATGACCTATAATGAATACCAATATATTAAGGAACCTATGCCTGTTGAAAATAACAGGGAAAGAATAAGTAAAGTTGTCAATATAGTACAAAAAGAAGCTTCAAAAATTGAAAATAATAATCTAGGTTTAGTGATAGATTTAATTGTTAATATGGATAAATATAAAAATATGTTTTCTATGTTAAATTCTATCATGTCAAATCAAGAAGGCTTAAATGACCCAGCCCAACTTTTTAAGACACTTGGACCCCTACTAGGGGTTGATGGTAATAAGGATAAGGAAAAATTAAAAGATATTAATAGGATGATGGAAATAATAAGGGTTTTAAATTCTCCTAAAAAAGAAATACCTAAGGATATTAAAGAAGTTAGTGATAATAAGAAAATCCACTTGGAGGATAAGTAGTTTACTTACCCTTCAAGTGTTCAATTAGTTGCTCCATATCTTTTGGCAAGGGTGCAATGACTTCAATACTTTCTTTTGTCCTAGGGTGTTTAATCTTTAAATAATAGGAATGTAAGGCTTGTCTATTAATATATGGACTTCCTTCATTGTATAAAGTATCACCAATAATTGGGTGACCTATATGGTTTAAATGTACTCGGATTTGATGAGATCTACCGGTAAATATTTGTACATCTAATAAACTAGCATTTTCATATCTCTCTAATACTGAGTATTTTGTTAAAGCCTCCTGTCCATTTTCACTAACTACCTTCCTAATACTATTTTCTTCTTCCCTACCTATGGGAATGTCTATATAATCCATATCCTTTTCTACTACTCCTGAAACAATTGCCTTATATTTTTTTTCTACTTTATTCTCCTCAAATTGTAATGCCATTTGTTGATGGGCAAAGGGATTTTTTGCTACTATTAGGACTCCTGAAGTATCCATATCTAGTCTATTGACAAATCTTATCTTTTTCTTTATTCCCTTTTCCATAAAGTAATTGGCTATTCCATTAGACAGGGTGTTTTTTTGATGAGATTTTGTCAGATGTACTACCATATTTGGCTTTTTATTTAATATTAGCAAGTCAAAATCCTCATATATTATATCAAGGTCTATATTCTCTCCTCCTATATTTTGTTCTTCGTCTTCCATATAAATTGATACTATATCCCCTACACCTAGAAGAAGACCTTTCCTTTGAAATTTTCCATTTACATATATATGCTTATTTCTATATAGTTTGGTGAATAATCTTCTGGATAGATCCTTTTTAAATAGGAATTCCTCTAAATCTAGGTTTTCTTCATCCACTTCAAAAATTATTATGTTTTCACTTTCTTCAAACAAATTCATAATTACCTCCAAATTAATATCCTTTTATTATATAATATAATAGAACTAATAGTAGAATACTATACTTTAAATACTTAACCAATGGGGGTTATGACATGGGAGTTAGTAATGGTAGAGTTATAAATATTATTTCCAATTTTAATGCTGAATCAAAGAAAATATCCAATATTCTTACAAAAAAATTAAATGACAAGGGTTTTTATATCCCTGGAAAATATAGTACAGAAGCTGAACTAAATGTCTGTATTGGTGGTGATGGAGCATTTTTGAGAGCAATACATCGCAATGGTTTTCCCTCCATACCTTTTGTTGGGATTAATACTGGTCATCTTGGTTTTTTTCAAGAAATTCTTCCTGAAAATATAGACGAATTCATAGAAAAATGTATTAATGAGGATTATTCCATTGAAGAAATTTCCCTAGTAGATGGTGAAATTTGCACAAAAAATAAAAGTTTTTATTTAACTGCAGTTAATGAAATTGTAGTTAAGGGTAATAAATCAAAGGTTGTACACTTAGAAATTTACATAGATGGCAATCACTTAGAAAGATTTAGTGGAGATGGAGTTATTATTTCTACACCAGTAGGAAGTACTGCATATAATTTTTCCAGTGGTGGGAGTATTATATATCCTTCCTTAAAGTCATTACAACTAACTCCCCTATCCCCAATCAGCTCTAAGGCCTATAGGTCTTTACCAAATAGTGCAATAGTTCCTGGACATATGGTCATAAGCATAAAACCTGAATTAAGGTATGAGAATTCAATTCTAATTATTAATGATGGAGTTGAATTTAAGTATAGTAACATTGAATGTATTAACTTAAAACTATCAAATAAAGTAATAAAAAAATTGAATTTCGATAAAAATATGTATTGGAACAACTTAAAAAGCAAATTCCTATAAAAACTGGTTTAGGCTAATGCCTAAACCAATTTTTTATAAGGAATAGGAAATTCAACTTTTAGAAACTTCAAGAAAGGACTTCCCATGATGAGTTTCAAAATAGGTCCCATAAAAGCTTTTTTATATAAGTTTATCCATTTCATCAACTAATTGACTAAATAATTTCATTGCCTTATCCACTGGACCTTCAGTTGTCATATCAACTCCAGCTAATTTCAATACGTTTAAAGGATAATCTGAACTTCCACTCTTTAGGAAGTTAAGATATTTTTCAACTGCAGGACTTCCTTCCTCTAAGATTTTTTGTGATAAATGAACTGCTGCTGAATAACCAGTAGCATATTGGAATACATAGAAATTATAGTAGAAGTGTGGAATTCTTGCCCACTCCATCGCTATTTCTTCATCTATTACAACCTCTGGTCCATAGTATAGCTCATTTAATTTCTTATAGGTTTCACATAAATAGTCTGCTGTTAAAGCTCCACCTGCTTCTAAGTATTCATTAATAATCTTTTCAAATTCTGCAAACATTGTTTGTCTAAAGACTGTAGTTCTAAAGCTTTCTAAATAATGATTTAATAGATATAGTTTTTCATTATTATCCTTTACGTTCTTTAACATATAATCAAGAAGTAAAGCTTCATTAGCTGTTGAAGCAACTTCTGCAAGGAAGATTGAATAATCACCATATACATAGGGTTGATTTTTCCTAGTTAGATAGCTATGGATAGAATGTCCCATTTCATGAGCAATAGTAAAGACATTGTCTAAAGTATTGTGATAGTTTAATAGTATAAAAGGTTTTGAATCATAGGAACCACTTGAATAGGCACCTGATCTTTTCCCCCTATTTTCATATACGTCTATCCATCTAGAATTGAAGCCTTCCTCTACTATTGCCATATATTCTTCACCTAGCGGTTCAAGGGCTTTCTTAATTATTTCAACACCTTCTTCATAGGATATATTGAAATCAACATCTTTAACTATGGGTGTGTAGATGTCATACATATGAAGTTCTTCTACTTCCAAGGCTCTTTTCCTTATTGACATATACTTATACATGCTTTCTAAATTCTTGTGTATTGAGCTTATTAAATTGTCATAAACGGATAAAGAAATATTATTTCTATCTAAAGATGCTTCTCTACTAGACTTGTAATTTCTAATTTTTGCATTAAAAATATTCTTCTTTAAATCTCCATTTAGTGAAGCTGCAAAAGTATTTTTAAAACTTTTATAGGTGCTATATAGGCCTTCAAAGGCATTTTTTCTTACTTCCCTATCTTTTGATTCCATTAAGGGAATAAAATTACCATGGGTGATTTCTACATCCTTTCCATTTTCATCTTTTATGGTAGGGAATTTTATATCCGCATTGTTTAACATAGAGAAGATTTTTTGTGGTGCTGAAGCTAATTCTCCCATTTGAGCTAAAATTGATTCTTCTCTAGCAGATAAAATATGGTCTTTTTGTCTCATTATGTTATCTAAATACTGTCTATATAGTTTTAACTCTTCCTTTTCTTCAAAGTATTTTTCTAAGGTTGAAGTTTCAAGTGTCAAAATTTCTGGGGTTACAAAGGAAGTCTTCTCCTCCACTTCTACATATAAACTTAATCCTTTATCAGATAATTCCTGAGATTTTCCCTCCCTAGTGTCTTCATCTAGTTTCATATGGGCATAGGCATAAAGGTTTTCTACTAATCTATATAGTTTCCCTTGATCTTCTAATACATTGAATAAGGTGTCACTACTTGATGCAACCTTTCCTTTATAGGATGCAAATTTTTCAGCCATTTCCTTAGCCCTATTATAATCCTTTTCCCATTCTTCAAAAGACCTATACATTGATTCCAAGTCCCATTTGTGTTCCTCTGGGATATCCTTTCTTTCTAGTACTTCATTATTTTTTGACATATTCTTTCCTCCTTTATTCATTAATATTATTTATGACATGAAGCATTATGTCCCTTGCCATGGGTGCAGCAGCGGTCCCACCTGTAGAATTTTCCTCTTCCAGCACTACAGCCACTGCCACCTTAGGTTCATCTGCTGGCGCAAAACCAATAAACCAAGCATGGGATTTTCCTGAAGAGGTCTCTGCAGTCCCTGTTTTTCCTGCTACTTTAACATTCTTTATCCTTGCCCTAGTACCAGTCCCTGAATTCACTGCCTCTACCATCATTTCCTTAATCAAGTTTGCATTAATAGGATCTGTAGCCAGTGATAAAATTTCAGTAGTATTTGTTTTTAGAACTTTACCATCCTTTGATAAAACTTCTTTAACAAGGATTGGCTTAACCACTTGCCCACCATTGGCAATCCCTGAAGCCACCATGGCCATATTAAGAGGGGTAACTAATACTTTTCCCTGGCCGATGGCTGCAGCAGCTAATTCAGTTTTATCTAGCAATCCCTTGTAAGGAAATTGAGAATTCTTAACAGGTAAATCAAAGGGTATTTTATTATTTAGCATAAACTTATCTGCTGTATTGCCTATAAGGTCCTTGCCTACTTCAACAGATTTAGTAGTAAAATAAGTATTACATGATTCAGCCAAGGCTCTTTTCAAATCTAAACTCCCATGGGCCTTTTTATTATAATCAGTAAATTCATATCCTCCTACATTGGCAGTACCTGTACAATCATAAGTAATATCCATGTCCTCATCTTCCAAGAATGCAGCAGTTGTAATTACTTTAAAAACGGAGCCAGGTTCATATAATCCCTGGGTAGCCCTATTAATAAGTGGACTATCTGGCCTTTCAGTAATGGTCTTCCAATCTTCCTTTATCCTATTGACATCAAAATCTGGTAAGCTTACCATTGCATAAACTTCACCATTAACAGGATTCATTGCAATTATGGAACCTTTCTTTCCCTTCAACAAGTTTCTTGCCTTGGTTTGCAATTCATGATCTATGGTTATCTTAATATTATTTCCTTCTGTAGTAGGAGAAACTAAATTTTTCAATTCATTTATTGCAGCATTTTCACTAATATTTAGTAGTTGATTATTATATTGAAGTTCAAGTCCTGCCTTTCCATATTCCCTATAGCTATATCCAATAATATGACTGTACAATCTTCCATATAGATAATGCCTTTCATAGCTACTATCTTTCTTTTCACTATATACTAAGGTTTTTCCATTCCTATCAAGAAATGAACCTCGGAGTATAGATTCTTCATTTATCCACAATCTTTTGTTATAACTATTGTTTTTTACAGTTGTAGCCTTAAATACTTGAAAAAAACTAATATAGACTATTAAGCTAATAAAAGCCAAACAAAGACCCACTAATACGAGGATTATTCTCTTAATCTCCTGCTTCATCTAAATCCTCCTTTGATTTTATTTCTTCAGAGCATATTTGAAGTATGCCTAAAGCTACAAAACTAGACAAGATTGAACTACCACCATAACTTATGAATGGTAGGGTCAATCCAGTAAGGGGTATCATTCTTATAACTCCACCTAATATAATGAAGGATTGTACTCCAAATAATATGCTAATGCCTAAGGCTAATATTCTATAAAATTTATTGTCTTGAGAAATGGCAATTTTAAACCCCCTATATACAAAAATCATAAATAACATAATAATACCTATACCAGTAAATATACCCATTTCTTCACATATGGCTGAAAAAATAAAGTCTGTGTAAACAACAGGTATGAAATCTGGGTGACCTAAACCAAGTCCCTTTCCAAAAAAACCACCCTCTGCTATAGCAAATAGGGATTGAGTTATTTGATATCCTTGCCTCTCTATGTATTTCCATGGATTGAGCCATGCTTGAAATCTTATTTTTACATGGTCAAAAAGTGAATATCCCAATAAACCAAAAATAACAAATAAGCCTATATTAATTAAGATAGGTTTCTTATCATCTTCATATATAAACTGAATGGCAATAAATATTGCATAAAAGACTAAGGCTGTTCCCAAGTCTTTTTGCAAAAATAATAGAAAAATAAAAGAATATATGACACCCATTAAATAGTAAGAGGAATTTTTTATCTCTTTCCACCTATCTTTGTTAGAATAGTAGGAGCTTAAGATAAATATGAGCAATATCTTTATTATTTCAGATGGTTGAAAAGAAAATTGTCCAATATTTATCCAGTTAATAGCCCCATGCCTCCTATCGCCAAATACAAAAGTAACAAAAAATAGTAGGTAAGCTCCTATTAAGTAAAGATAGGTCAAGTTTTCCCATATCCTAATCTTCTTAAGAATAAAATAAGTCAAAAAGAAAAGAACTATCCCCATTGATATCCATAATAATTGTTTTATACCAAGGCCTTCATTAATCCTATATATCATTATAATGCCAATGGACACCAACATAGTGGTTATTAAAAATATATAATTATCTCCACTTGTAATCTTAGTCAAAAGTAAATTTGACAAATATATTACTAGTACTAGTCCACCTGCAGTAGCTAAAGTTAGTTTATCTATTGCTTTACCTTTATAGATTAACAATAAAAGTAAGCCTAAGGCTTGAAAGAAGAATAATAGGTTCCGTGGAGACCTGCTTAAGATTCTTTTATTCATATACCTTCCTACTTTCTATTCACGAATAAAAACTCAATTTGTCCTGCCTTAATAATATCCCCATCTTGTAATTTTACTATATCATATATTTTATCTCCATTTAAGTATGTGCCGTTGGCACTTTCTAAATCCTCTAAATAGTACTCCCCTTCATCTTCCACTATTTGAAAATGTTCTTTTGATATATAAGGATCCTTAACTACAATATGATTATCTCCATGCCTACCTAAAGTTAATACCTTATCTATTATATAATGTTCATCTATTTTAAATGGCAAAGAGTCTTTTCTGTTTATTAACTTTAAATAAGCCACATCATCAAAGGAAATTCCTTCCATACCTTTAATGTCCAAATAAATTAGTCTTATTATACTAAAAATAAATAAGTAAATAATGATAATAAATATATACTTAAACAGTATTGCCAAGATATTATACATAATAAACCCACCACCCTCTATATTAAAATATGTTATCACAAACTATACCTATTGTGAATTCTTTTAGACAAAGTACAAAATTATTCTTTTTAATTACTAATATGTATTTAAAGTAATTGCGATTTCTGATACAATTATACTAAAATGGAGATGAGGTGATAATATTGGGTAAATTAAGACGTTCTATTAATGAAAGAGTTTTTTCTGGAGTCTGTGGTGGTATAGGAGAATATTTTAACATAGATCCAACTATAGTTCGTATAGTATGGATATTATTGTCACTACGTTCCTTTGGGACATCTTTAATAATATATCTTGTTTGCACAATAATTATACCAGAGGGTGACGGAGTAATTTATAGTGAAGATTATGATAGTGAAAAATATGAAAAATTAAGGAAAAACACTCCTATATTAATAGGTCTTGGCTTAATAATTTGGGGGGCTATTTCATTAGCTAATATTGTATTTCCATGGTTCCATATAAGAATAAGTCACCTATGGAATTATTGGCCTGTTTTATTAATTGTATTAGGATTATTTATTATTTTTAATCAAAGAGATAGATAGAAAGAGTGATTCTATGAAGATATCCAAAATTGAGCCTCAAAAGAATAAAAACAGGGTAAATATCTATGTAGATAATAAATTTGCAATAGGGATAGATATGGAAATTATGTATAAATATAAATTGGAAATAGATATGGATGTGGATGACGATTTCATAAGTGATATCCTTGTTGCTGAAGAAAAAAATAATGCCATTAATTATGCCTTAAAACTACTTTCTTATCGTGCAAGGTCTGAAAAGGAAGTCTATACTGCCCTTAAAAGGAAAGGATTTGAGGAGGATATTATAGAATATTCCATTAATTATTGTAAAGACTTGGATTATTTAGATGATCGCAAATTTGCAGAAAGTTACATTAGGGATAAGATCAATTTATCAAAACTTGGTACTGAAAGAATTAGATATGAACTAAAGTTAAAAGGAGTATCTGAAGATATTATTAATAGAGAATTAAGAGTGAACAAAGATGAACAATTCCAGTCAGCTATGGAACTAGGTGAAAAAAGGTTAAGATTATATAAAAACGATTCAAGAGAAGCAAAATATAGAAAACTAAGTGGTTTTTTACAAAGAAGGGGTTATTCATACGATATTATATCTAAAGTACTAAAAGAACTATTACAGGATTGGTGATTTTTTGTTCTATGTATATATTCTACAATGTAATGATAATACACTCTATACTGGATGGACAGTGGATTTAGACAAGAGAATTAAATACCATAATATGGGAAAGGCCTCTAAATATACTAGGGGCAGACTACCTGTTAAGCTTGTTTATTATGAAACATATAATAATAAAATAGATGCTACAAAAAGGGAATATGAAATTAAACAGCTTTCAAGGGATAAAAAATTGAAATTAATTGAATTTGGATATGAAGAGGTGGCGAAGCGACTCATTTTTTTGATAGGGTAGCTAGAAATCCAATAATAGCTGCCATAAATGATTTAAATGACTTAGACTCTGCATTGGAATGCCCTACTGAAATCATTTTTCTACTAACGGGAAATATATTTAACCTAAAGGAAATCTCCCAAAAAGTCAGGTCAAAAAATAAGGGCTTATATATTCATATTGAGTCAATAGACGGTTTTTCTAAGGATACTTGGGGCTTAGAGTATATAGTTAAGAACATCTATCCAGACGGTATAATTACAGAAAAAAACAACTTGGTAAAATTGTGCAAGGATATGGGTGTTTTTACTATTCAAAGAATGTTAATACATGATTCCATAGGCTTAGAAAATTCAATACATTCAATTAGAAATTTAAGACCTTCAGCTATTGAAATACTGCCAGGAATTATGCCAAAGGTTATCAATAGAATTATTCAAGAAACAAAAATATCCGTAATAGCAAGTGGGCTTATTACGGATAAGGATGATGTCATTTCTAGTTTAGATGCTGGCTCTACAGCCATATCTACATCTTGCAAAGACATTTGGTACATATAAATTATTTAATTTTTGTCCCTTGACTTCTTATAACTTCATCTTCCCAAAGACCAGTATATCTACCTAAAGACCATTCAGCCATTATTATACTGTCAGAGCTGTTTAACCTTACCCTTCCCAACTCCTTTGATGAGATTTCACTATTCTCAATGGCATATATTTGTAGATTATTTCTTGTTACTACTATAATAATATCTTCATTTGGTGAAGTAAATGCATCTATGGCTTCTGGAATTTTTGATTTAATCTTATTCCATGGGATTATTAATTCATCATAGTTCACTAGTTCCTTAGGTGGTATACTTTTTATATTGAAATCTTTATACATTTCTTCTCCATCGATCTGGTAATTTATCCTTCCCTTCATTATCCAATAGCCATTTCTCCTAAACAGTCCAAAACTCTCTTCATCTAAAAACATAGTTGTATCTGATTTCATAATAGCTTGAGCCCCTTCTACAAAGGTTTTTAAACCTTCATCTCCTAAAATATCAGAGATTTTAATAGCCTTACCATTATCTAAATAATCAATTGGATAGGTTTTTAAAGCTTTCTTGTCGTTGAATAGTTCATTTTCTTCTACTGAAATGTAATCGTTACCTACATAAAGTATATTTTTTATTCGTGAAGGTTCAATAGAAGCTAAATCCATTTCTAACCCATATTCAAAACTAAATAGCTTTATATCATCAAAATATTCTTCTGGGAATTTCCTTTTCTCTACTGCCTTTATTTCATCATTTATATTATTGTCATTTATGTTTCTCTCAACATTTACCATCCAAAACCCTTTTTTTCTTGGCACCAAGAGATCATCCATTTCATAGATAGAAGATAGATTTCTATTGTTGGTCCTAATCCAAATTGTCTTATATGTCCAATTATCCACTTGGTTTATATCATCATAATCATAGGATTTTATTCCCAAAAGTACTCCAGACCTTAAAGCATCTACCTCTTCTATATTGGATATTCGCATTAAACTATGCTCAACGCTTATATATCTGTCAATTTCCTCTTTACTAATTTCATCAACTGTTTTTTTCAAAAAATAAAACCTATCCTCATCAAAAAATATCATTTCTTCTTCACTATATTTTATAAATTCAAAGAAAAATTGATTATTGCTAGAAACAGAAATTACTTCTCCCTCTTCTTCTGTTAGGTTCAAATAGTCCGAGCTTATCTTATATTTATATAAGAGGTAATCTGATATATTTACATTTTTATATTTAAAGGATGGTTCTAAAACATAATCTCTATCTACTACTACTGCTGAATTATGGAACAATACTTCCCCGCCAATCAATGATTCCTTTACATCTGAGACTCCCCTATAATATGGGCTTTCTATTGACTCTTCTATTATCCACTTTCCAGATATAGGTGGTAGCTGATTTTCTGGTGCCATTATACTATCCTTTATTTGTAGCTTTCCACTACTACACGAGGTTAACATACTCAATATAACAAGGACGAGAGTAATTAGATGAGATTTTTTCATATTTGGTCCTCCTTCATAGGTAGTCTTATCTCTACCTTCGTTCCTTCGTTTAAAACTGAAAATATTTCCATAGTGCCATTATGTAACTTTACTATTTCATCACAAATAGATAGGCCAATACCACTATGGGACTTGCTATTTTTACCCTTGTAGAATTTTTCTTTTACTTTTGATAAATCCTCTTCAGGTATACCAACACCACTATCTATAACTTCTAAAGTTAATAGAGAATTATCCATGTAAGCATTTAGTTCAACCTTACCACCTTCAGCTGTGAATTTAAAAGCATTGTCTAATAGATTTATCAGTACTTGTTTAATCCTATTTTCATCACCTACAAAAATTCCTAGGTCTTGTTGGACATTCACTATAAAATCAATTTTATTATTATTGGCTCTTGGCCTTAGTTGCTTACCTATCATTTTAATTGTATTTCCTATTTCAAACTCGTCCTTTTCCAATTTTATTCTACCTGATACAAATCTTGAGAAATCTAATAACTCTTCTACCATGGCAGTTAATCTATCGCTTTCCTTCTCTATAATGTTTAGTCCATCTACTATAATTTCATTTTCTTGAATATCCTCGGATTTTAAAGTAACAGCCCAACCCTTAATGGAGGTTAAAGGGGTTCGTAACTCGTGAGATATGGATGAAATAAAATCATTTTTAAGCTGCTCCTTCTTAATTAATTCTTCTGCCATATAATTAAGGGTATCTGAAAGTTTGCCTATTTCATCTTTAAGCTCAATATTGCTTCTGACCCTTAGCTGGCCATTTGCCATTTTTTCTGCGACTTCAGTGACCTCCTTCAAAGGTTTAACTATGGAATTGGCAAGGAAAATACTAACAATACCTGAAATAAAAACTACTATAATTCCCATACCAAATATTGCCAATGCAAGGGTAAATATTGTATCATTAACCTCTTTCAAAGATGTAATAAATCTAATAATCCCAATTACCCTATCTTCATATTTTATAGGTGCTGAAACTGACATTACTGGACTATCATAATAATTTACGTTTCCTACCCAGCTACCTTTTTCACCAGTAATTGCCATCTGAACATCTGGGAGTATATTGGTATCATCATTTTTTGCTCCCAGGGAATCCATTAATAGCTTCCCCTCAGGATTTAGGATTTGAACTTGAGCATTTGTATGTTGCCAAAAGACATCTATATCATCAATAACAATATCTTCTAAAGTCTCCGATGAGAAATACCTTGAATAATAATCAATAGATAATTCAATCTCATTAGTAAGGATAAGCTGAACATTTTTATAGTAATATTCCTTAACTCCACTAATAAGTACTACTTCCAATATGACTACAGTTATAATAATAATCAGCATGAAATTTATTACTAATCGAGTCTTTATACTTTTTTTCATTTATATTTCACCTAGTTTATTAATTAATCATTTTCTTTCCACCTATAACCAATGCCCCAAACAGTTTCGATGTAGACAGGGTTACTAGGGTCTTCTTCAATTTTAGCTCTTAGCCTTCTTATATTTACATCAACAATTTTAGAGTCTCCAATAAAATCATAACCCCAAACCAGATTTAAAATTTCATCTCTTTTAAAAGCTCGTCCTGGTTGTTCTAAAAATAATTTGGCGATTGCATATTCCGTAGGAGTCAATTCAATTTCTACATTATCTTTGAAAAATTTTCTAGAGTATGTGTCAATTTTGAAGGGCTCAGAAATCAATAGATTACTGCTATCTGTTTTTTCAGAGGGATCTATCCTTCTTGCCAATGATTTTACCCTTAATACCAATTCAGTTGGGTTAAATGGCTTAGTCATATAATCGTCTGTACCGTATTCTAATCCCATAATCTTATCTATATCTTGGGATTTTGCAGTTAACATTATAATTCCCATTTTGGGAAATTCTTGTCTTAATAGCTTACATACTTGAAATCCATCTATCCCAGGAAGCATAATGTCCAATATAGCTATATCAATATTCTCTTTTCTAGCAATTAATAAACCATCTTCTCCAGTTTCTGCTTCAAACACATTGAAACCATTTCTCTCAAGATTTATTTTTACAAATTTCCTAATAGATGATTCATCTTCAACGATTAAAATAGATTTATCCATTAAACCACATCCTTACTATTGTTCTAATTTCTTAAATACATAGCCTTTACTGATTAAGTATTCTATAATCTCTGGTAATGCTTCTGAGGTCGAAATTTTTGTATCTGTATCATGCATTAACACAATTAATTCCTTCTGTCCTTTTACTGTTGACTTAAATCTATTAATTAATATATCTTTATCTAGGTCTATTCCTTCTGCATCTCCATTCAGAGCGTTCCAATCATAAATTTTATATCCTGATTCTTCAGCTGCTTTTGCAAATTTCTCCTTATATGGGCTATGAGAGCCACCTGGTAATCTTAAAAGGCGAGTTTCAAAATCATCACCTAATACTCTTTTCATAGCAGTATCTGCCAAGTTTAATTCTTCAAAGAAATTATCTAAATCTTTATAAACATGGGAATAGGTGTGACTGTAGGAGTGATTACCAATAGAATGGCCTTCATCATAGATTCTTTTTAATATGTTAGGATTGACATCTATCATTTTTCCTAAGACAAAAAATGTTGCCTTTATATCATATTCTGCAAGAATATCCAAAATCTTAGGTGTAACTATGTTAGAAGGACCATCGTCAAAGGTAAGATAGGCAATTTTTGCGTCTTTTTGTAATTCTGCTAATGCTTTTTCTTTTTCTAATCTTTCTTCTTCAAAACGTCTTTCTACAGCAAGCCTTTTTTCTTCAAGCTCTTTTTCTTCCATAAGCCTTATTTCTTCTATTCTTTTCCTTTCTGCTTCTTCACTTACCCTTATCTCTTGAATTTGCTTGATTTTTTCATCTAGGACTTGTTTTATAGGATTGTTTAGTGTCATATTATTAAGGGTTACTTCAACATCTGTAGCAATTACTGATACATTGGAACTACATAGGATTTTTGCAGAAAAACCACCTATGAAAAAAAATATTATTGCAAGTAGTGTTATTAATTTTTTATTCATACCTCTCTCTC
>JAAYQJ010000115.1 GCA_012519355.1 Tissierellia bacterium
GTCAGGCAGGCAGCAGGAGTTTTTGGCGTAAGTAAGTCTACAGTACACAAGGATGTGACGGAAAGGCTACCTAAGATAAACCCTCTTGTTGCAAAGAAGGTTCGAGATATTTTAGAAACAAATAAAGCAGAAAGACATATCCGAGGTGGTAAAGCCACAAAATTAAAGTACACAGCGTCTAGAGAGTGAAGAAGGTCCCAGGATTGGGACTTTTTAGTTTTTTTGACAAAATTTTTAAATGTTTTTGAAAATTAGCAGGAGTTTTTGAATTTATGTAGTATATAATATAGGATAAGGAAAAATAAGGGGGAACTTAAATGTGTGCATTAAGAGCTGATTTAGGTGTAGACTTAGGTACTGCCAGTGTACTTGTTTATGTAAAAGGAAAAGGTGTAGTTTTAAAAGAGCCTTCTGTAGTAGCTATAGACCAAAATACAGATAAGTTTCTAGCAGTAGGGGAAGAAGCTAGAAGAATGCTTGGTAGGACTCCCGGAAACATAATAGCCATTAGGCCTATGAAGGATGGGGTAATATCTGATTATGATATAACTGAAAGAATGTTAAAATATTTCATTAAAAAAGCCATAGGTAAGACTTTGTTTAAACCTAGGGTAATAGTTTGCGTTCCCAGTGGAATAACTGAAGTGGAAAAAAGGGCTGTTATAGAGGCTAGTAACCAGGCTGGTGCTATAAAGACCTATTTAATAGAAGAACCTATAGCCGCTGCCATAGGGTCCGGTATAGATATTACGGAGCCAAGTGGCAATATGATTGTAGATATAGGTGGTGGAACTACAGATGTGGCAGTTATATCCTTAGGTGGTATAGTTGTTTCCAGGTCCATAAAGACTGCTGGTGATGAATGTGATGAAGCTATTTCAAAATATATTAGGAAAAAATATAATATGATGATTGGAGAAAGATCTGCAGAGGAATTAAAGCTTAGTATTGGTTCAGCCTATAAGAGGGAAGAGGAGGAATACAAAGAAGTTAGGGGTAGGAACCTCCTAACGGGCTTGCCATTAACAGTAAATGTTTCATCTACGGATATGATAGAGGCCCTTAAGGACCCTATACAAGAAATTGTAGAAACAGTCCATACAGTCCTTGAGAGAACACCACCAGAATTGGCTGCAGATATCAGTAACAAGGGAATTATATTAACTGGCGGTGGGGCCCTACTCTACGGCTTGGACATGCTTATTACGGAAAAAACGGGCATACCTGTTAAAATAGCCAATGAGCCTATTTCCTGTGTGGCTAGGGGTACTGGTAAGGCTCTAGAATGGATTCACCTTTTAGATAATAATATAATTGAAAGAGGGACAGGAAAAAGACAGAAAAACTAAAGTTTTGTAGAATAAAGACGATAATATAATAGAGATTATAATAGGGTGTGATATTATGAACCGGGGCCTGTACATAGGGGCAACATCGTTATTGACAAATCAAAGAAGATTAGATGTCCTTGCAAACAACTTAGCCAATATAAATACTGCTGGATATAAAAAGGATATATCCCTTGCTGAGTCCTTTCCAGAAAAATTATTGACCAAAATGAGTAAAACTCCTGAGTTGAGAAATATTCCAAGGGGAAATGAGATCCAATTTGAAGAACTTCAAGGGGGAGTTTATAGGGCTAGGACTTTAGACGGATATTTTGTATTGGAAACTCCCTTAGGAAAATCCTATGTGAAAGAAATTGAATTTGTTTTAGATGAAGAAGGCTATTTAAAGACATCATATAAGAACCTAGAGGATGAAAATAAAACGGATTATGAAAACTATATAATAAATAATAATGGAAATAGACTACAAGGTGAAGAAAACCTAGCAAACATATTACAAGAATCCCTTTATTATCCACCACCATATGTAGTTGGGACCATGAGTGGAGGAGTTAGGTTTCAAAAGCTCTTTACCGACTTTACAAATGGAAGTTTTATAGATACTGGGGGCAAATTAGACCTTGCCATCAAGGGGGATGGATTCTTTAAAATCCAAGGTGAAGATGGAGAAATACTTTATACTAGAAATGGGTCCTTTGCCATAACAGATGGCTACCTATCTGATATAGATGGTAGAAGGGTCCTTGGACAAAATGGAGAAATCTTCTTAAATGGTGGAGAGGTAGATATTTTACCAAATGGAGAAGTTAGGGTTGATGAAGAGATAATAGATGTATTGGATATAGTGGATATCGACAATAAGGAATTTCTTAGAAAAAGAGGGGACAACCTCTTCTATATTGTAGAAAACGGAGAGATCCAAGAACTAGCTTTTCAGGGTGAAATTCTCCAAGGCCATTTAGAAACATCAAATATGAACCCCTTAAGTGGAATGGTGGAGATGGTAAATCTTCTAAGGGAATTCGAAGCAAACCAGAAAGTAGTTAGGATGCAGGATGAAATGCTTGAGAAAGCAGCCAATGAAATAGGGAGAGTATAGGAGGTAAACTATGAGAGCTTTATGGACTGCAGCAACTGGAATGAAGGCACAGCAATTTAATATAGACACTATTTCAAACAACCTTTCCAATGTAAATACTACAAGCTACAAGGTGCAAAGAGCAGAGTTTAAGGATTTGTTCTATGCAAATATTAAAAGGTCTACTGTACAAGATGAGGGTGGCAGGCCTGTAAACTTAGAAGTAGGCCATGGTGTTATGCCTGTAGCAACTAAGAGAGACTTTAGGAATGGCAGCTTTATTGAAACCCAAAACACCTTTGACTTTGCCCTAGATGGAGAAGGGTTTTTCGCAGTATTGCTACCTAATGAGGATATTAGGTATACAAGGGACGGAAGCTTTAAGTTAAGCGTGGAAGATGAAGAGGCTTACTTAGTTACATCAGAGGGATACTATGTACTTAGCGAAGATGAAGACTTTATTGTAATAGAAGAGGGAATTAAGGATATAACAGTAGATGATTTGGGCTATATCTACGGAAGAGATGAAGATGATGAATTAGTAGAACTAGGCAGGCTTATGATTGCTAATTTTATGAACCCAGAAGGCCTACAATCAGAAGGACAAAACCTCTACAGGGCAACAGATGCTTCAGGTGAGGTAACCATCCTAGAGGCTGAAGAGATGAACACTAGGGTTGTACAAGGTTATTTAGAAGCCTCTAATGTACAAGTAGTAGATGAAATGGTTAAGATGATTACTGCCCAAAGAGCCTATGAAATCAATTCTAAGGCCATAACTACTGCCGACGAAATGATGCAAATGGCCAATAATTTGAAGAGATAACTAGTATTATAAAAGATGATTAAAGAGATTAAGTTGGTGATTTAATTGGAAATATTACCAAATAACAATATTATAGATAATTATAAAGACATTTCCAAGATCCAAGAAAAGGCTGCTACTGTAAATAAAGACGATGATAAGAAATTAATGGAAGTGTGTAAAGAGTTTGAGAGCATATTTATATATATGATGCTTAAGGAAATGAGAAAGACTGTACCGGAAGATGGGCTTATAGAAAAGTCCCAGGGAACCCGTATATTTGAAGAAATGTACATGGATGAATTGTCTAAGGAAATGTCAAAGGGAGACAATAGTCTGGGTATAGCCAAAATGCTATATGACCAATTTAAAAATGGAAGAGTAAAATTATAAGAATAAAGTGTCGCCTTATGGCGACACTTTTACATTGGGGCTATCAAATATTTGCTTGATTTCATAGGTGATATTTGAGCCGTTTACTACAAATTCTACTATTGATATATCATATATTTCTTCAGCTTCTGTAAGTCCTTTAGTTTTAAGTCCTATATACCTTATGCCATCTTTTAATTCTAAAGTATTGGCATTTCCACCGTAGACTACAAAAATATTCTTTCCTTTTTCACTAGCCTCAACTAGGTATTTGTGAAGAAGGTCTGCTTCCAATTGGTCTGTAAATCCACCAGGATTAAAGATTGGTGATGAGAAGAAGACTACAATGTTTTTATCTTCACTGTTTAAATGCTCTTTTAATAAATTCCACTGGTCAGAATTTGTTGCCCGGATTCCACCTTTTTCTGTATTTACATATAGGAAGGTCAGATCTCCCTTTTTAGTCTTATTATAATCACCGGAAGCCTTAATCTTAGTAGGACTTGTTATGGCTTCATTAAACTCTTCGGATATACTATTTAAAAACACCACAGTTTCATGTTCATTTGCCTTAGATACTACCTTAGCTAGGGCATCGTAGTTTACTAATTCATTTAGGTTCTTAGGCTCTCCAATTACACCAAAGCTAAAGCCATTCTTTTCAACCTTAGCCTTTACATTTTTACTATCCTTCAAGGTACTTGGGGTAGGTAGTACTATATTTCCTATTTCAGGAGTGTAAAGGGCTGTTAAACCATCAATAATTACTTCTCCTGAATGTCTCTTTAGGGTATCTGTTTCTACTATATAGATTTCTTCCAAGGCTATTGGGTAGGTCATGTTAGCTGGTAGGTCTACGGTTAAGTACTTCCATCCTTCCCAGTTAACAGTTTTTGCAAATTCGATTTTGTGGGAGTCTCCCTTAGCATCTCTTATGGTTCCCCTTAACCAACTGCCCATATTATCTCCCTTAACCCATAGGCCTAGCTCCTTTGGAATCCCTTCTATAGGAAGTCCAGGTTCATCTTCATTCATTAATTTAATATAAGCAGCCCTAGAATTTTCACCCTTGGAAAAATCATATTTTAATATGGCTGAGAACCTACCCTCCTTTGGTTCATCTGTAATTACTATTTCACCTGCTACTTCCTTAGGATAAACTGCAAACTTTAGATTGTCTAGGGTTTCAAACCCTTGTAATAGCCTTCCATAATCCCCTACATATACTAAGATATTTCTAATACCGTCACCAAATTTTGCAGTTAAGGCACCTGCAATTGGTACCTTCCCACTGTGGAAGGTATTGTTTTCTACATATCCAATATCCTTAACAGTGGTAAATTGGATATCTTCTGGATAAATTTTAGCCTTATAGCCATTATCATTTATGCCATAGAAAGTAGGTAAGGCCCTTTCGCTATTTATATCAATTTTGAAGCTAGAGATACTAGTGCTTATGTCTTTTACATTGTCTAATACTTTTAAATCCATAGATGCTTCAATGTCACCATATTTAGCAATTATTTTAGCATTTCCCTTAGATAAGGCCTTAAACTTGTTTCCTAAGAAGTCTCCTTTAATACCTTCTACCTTAAATTGGATTTTACTTTCATCTATCTCTACTGGGTTATAATACTTATCATATCCCTTTACAGTAAGGTTTCTACTAGTGACTACAAACATATTAGTATCGTCTGTAGATACTTCTATTGATGACAAACTACCCTTTGGAGCATTCGAAAAGACTCCTACACCATTAATTACAGGTCTTTCTGCCCCATCAGAAGGCTTGTTAACAACAGTGGCCTTGTCCTCCCCAAGGGGTTTTACTGCCATAGTTGTAGAGCCACCACCATCTAGGTTGATTGCGTTATGGGCCCCTAATTCCTTTAAGATGGCACCAAACATTGGTTGACTAACCCCTTTGAAGGAGGTATCCCTACCATCTATGGTTACTAAAATGATTTCTTTCTTATCTTCACTTATTCCTATACCAGTTCTTGGATGGTTACCCCTTGGGTCTCCAGCAGAACTAGGGTCTAAGGACACATATTCACCATTATTGAGGATCACATTCCCCCCACCGATGGCAAACTTAATCTTATTTATATCTGGATTACTGGATATGTTTAATTCAACCTTATCTCCTATGGAAAATTCTAATAGTTCTTTAGCCTTTTCCCCATTAGCAACTAATACGTATCCATTTTCAGGTATTTCTATTGGCTTATCTCCAGTTCTTACATTTGTTACAACACCATTATTTATTGTGACTTCAGTTAAATCAGCTACATAGGTATTGCCTGGAGTTTTTTCTCCCCAATGCCTATTTAACATAACAATGGCATTGAAATCTCCATAAATATTATTTACTGCATTTACTTTTACTGTTTTGCCAGCAGTCTTGTTAGCGGCTGAAATTTCCCATTTAAATAGGTCCATAATATTGGCTTGATTTAAAGCATCGATGAAAAAACCTGGTAGTTTTTCATGTATACTGTCCCTTGGAACTACTACAAGATCCCCATCTTCAATTAAAGAGCCAACGGGACCAGTAAATCTATTAAAATAGAAGAAATCCCCGTTTATTCCTGCTACAGCATCATTTTTTTCAACTAAGCTACTTACTTTACTTCTATTTGTAACGTAATCGGAATCATAAAGTCCTTTTACTTCCACATATGGGTCTTGTAGATTTATTCTAAGGACATTAATATTCCACCATCCTGCTGTTGTAAACCTCATTATTTTTTCATAACTTGCCCCTGAAGCGATATTAGTCCTCTCCACACTTTCATAGATAGTGGCAGGCATATTTATAGTAACACTATCAGCTATGGTAGGACCAGCGGCTGTGAAGATAATTGCTAGAGTCAATAAGAAAATTAATAGGCTTTTAATGTTTCGTTTCATGTAAATCACCTCGCTGTGAACAATTTGTGTATTAGCTAACTATAAAGGCTCCCCCCCTTCATCATGAAAATATTACATTAATTATATAACTTTTATATATCAATTGGGTTACAAACATATTACAAGTTATATACATTTGGTATCATTACCATTAACATATAATGGGGGAAAATTAAGGACAAAAAATGCCAAAAGATTAATTTTGGCACATTAAAATATATTCCAGTGGTTAATTATTATCCTAGTATTATCTTTATACCATTATTTTTGAATAAAAAAATAGGACTAAAGATATAATCTTTAGTCCTATTTCAGTCAGTCGGGGTGAGAGGATTCGAACCCCCGGCCCCATGGTCCCAAACCACGTGCGCTACCAAACTGCGCCACACCCCGTCGTTCGCCGACTATTATAGTATATAACAGGCTAAAAAAAAATGCAATAGTTTTTTTGAAAAATTTCTAGGAAAAAATTAGTAACATTCAAGTAAATTGCTTTAAAAGCTAATTAATTTGAACTGAAACAAGCTAAATCTTTGTTTTTCTCATGAAAGCTAACTAAATTAATTCTTAATAGATATAAATTATTATATAGACCTGAGGAAATTTGTCAATATCTAGGTTTGTTTTTCCATTTTTCATTGCCAACTATTAAATTAAGGGTGTATAATGTATCTATGGATTGATGGAGGAATGCTTATGCTAGATATATTGGAAGAAGTAAAAAGGGAATTATTTGTAATCTTTTTTTCAATGCTGCCCATAATAGAATTAAGAGGAGGGATTCCCTTAGGTATTTCCATGGGTCTTAGTCCAATACATAGTGCAGTACTCAGTGTTATTGGCAATATAATTATAATACCCTTTTTATTAAAACTACTAAAACCCATAATGACATATTTAGAAAAAACATATATATTTTCAAAAACAGTAGGGTGGGTAAAGAGAAGATCTATGAAAAAGGCTGATATTGTAAAGAAATATAGTTTAATAGGCCTTTGTCTATTTGTTGCAGTTCCAATACCTACTACAGGAGTATGGACAGGAGCTGTAATAGCATCTTTATTAAAATTAGACCATAAAAAGGCATTTTTTGCCATGGCTTTAGGCATAATAATAGCAGGGATTATTGTACTTACTGTTTCCTATGGAGTAATTACTATATTTTAATATGCAAAAATTCTACAATTGTTGACTGTAAGATTTCCTTATGATACAATGATGGCTAAGAAAAATGAATAGTTCCTTATCAAGAGAGATGGAGGGATGGGCCCGATGAAATCCAGCAACCAGTACTTACTTGTACATGGTGCTAAATCCCACAGAACTAGTTCTGAGAGATGAGGTAAGATGTTTTTGACCTTCTCTTGAAGGTTTTTTTTATGACCTAACCCGATTTATGCGACCAAAGGGAGCAATAAATCGTTGGTAGGTCAAACGCAATGAGCACCAAATTCTTGCGACCAAAGGGAGCAAAAGAATTTGAGTTGCGAAACTGCGGAAAATGAC
>JAAYQJ010000116.1 GCA_012519355.1 Tissierellia bacterium
AGCGCAATTAGAAGATAGAATTTCAAAACTAGAAATGATGCTTAGAAATGCTAAGATAATAGATAAGGAAGATATTTCTACAGATAAGGTAGGTATAGGTTCAAAAGTTTTGGTTAAGGATTTAGAATATGAAGAAGAGATGGAGTATACGATAGTTGGTTCAGCAGAAGCAGACCCCTATAATGGTAGAATATCTAATGAATCACCTGTTGGTAAAGCACTATTAGGTCGTAAATCTGGAGATATTGTGGATGTTATTGTGCCAGATGGAATCATTAAATATGAAATCTTAACCATAACCAGATAAATCTAATAAATAACCAAGGAGGTAGTGTAATGACTGATTCTGAATTGAATTTAAATGAGATGCTAAGGATAAGAAGGGAAAAATTAAAGGAATTAATTGATAAGGGAAAAAACCCATATTTAATTGAAAAATTTGACTATACTCATCATAGCACTACTATAAAGGAAAAGTTTGAAGAACTAGAAGGTGCAGAAGTTGCAGTTGCAGGTAGAATTATGTCCAGGAGAGGCCATGGAAAGGTTAGCTTTATGGATATACAAGACAGTGAGGGGCGTATTCAGATATTTATTAAACAAGATATACTAGGGGAAGAAGAATATAAGGATTTAAATCTCTTAGACTTAGGAGATATTATAGGGGTCAAGGGAGAAGTATTTAGAACTAAGGCAGGAGAAATATCTGTAAGAGCTAAAGAAATCATCCTATTGACTAAGTCCTTGCAAATACTTCCAGAAAAATGGCACGGACTAAAGGATCAAGACTTAAGATATAGACAAAGATATGTAGACTCAATTGTAAATCCTGAAGTTAAGGAAACTTTTTTACTTAGAAGTAAGATTATTAAGGCTGTTAGAGAGTATCTAGACGATAGAGGATTTTTAGAAGTGGAGACCCCTATACTTAGTACCATTGCAGGTGGAGCAAATGCTAGACCTTTTATTACCCATCACAATACCTTGGACATTGATATGTATTTAAGGATTGCCAATGAACTATACTTAAAGAGACTTATAGTTGGTGGATTTGAAAAGGTATATGAGATGGGTAAAATGTTTAGAAATGAAGGGATGAGTCCTAAACATAATCCAGAGTTTACTAATATAGAAGTATATCAAGCCTATGTAGATTATGAAGAAATAATGAGATTAACAGAAAATCTTGTAGCATATGTTGCAGAAAAAGTTTTAGGCACCACTAAAATAAATTATCAAGGAACTGAAATAGACTTATCTCCACCATGGAGAAGGCTAGATATGGTAGATGCAGTAAAAGAATATGCAGGTGTAGATTTTAATGAAATCAATACAGATGAAGAAGCTATTGCCATTGCAAAAGCAAAAGGCTTAGAGATAACTCCAGGTATGAAAAGAGGCCACATCATAGCAGAGATGTTTGAAGAATTCTGTGAAGAACATCTAGTGCAGCCTACATTCATTATAGGCCATCCTGTAGAAGTATCACCCCTTGCTAAAAGAAATCCAGATGATCCAAGGAAAACAAATAGATTTGAAGCCTTTATCAATACATGGGAAATTGCTAATGCCTTCTCAGAGTTAAATGATCCAATAGATCAAAGAGAAAGATTTGAAGAACAAGTCAAACAAAAAGATTTAGGTGACGAAGAAGCCCATCCAATGGATACAGACTTCATAAATGCCATTGAAGTAGGACTTCCACCTACAGGAGGACTTGGAATCGGTATAGATAGACTAATAATACTTTTAACAAACCAACCAAGCATCAGGGATATTATTCTATTCCCAACTATGAAACCTTTAGAAGATTAGTAAAAGATAGTTTTTCAAAAAAATTAGTTTATAGGGGTCAGCCTTTGGGCTGACCCTTTTATATTTTTAATTTAATTTATTTCAAAAAAAGTGTTGACATTTGATAAAAAAGAGAGTAATATTGTAAAGGTCGACTGCAAAACACAAAACAAAAAACAACAAAAATAACAGTTGACAGCAAATAATAATTTTGCTATAATAAATAA
>JAAYQJ010000117.1 GCA_012519355.1 Tissierellia bacterium
TAGGGCAAATTGATCATATGCTGTAACAAAGATTGTCATTAACTCACAATCCTTGTCTAAAATTCTTTTAGCTACTTCAATCCCAGACATTTGAGGCATTTGTATATCCAAAAATACTACATCTGGCTTTAATTTCTCAATTAACTCCAAGGCCTCCATACCATGGGTGGCTTCACCTACTACCTCAACATCACCTATTTCCTTTAATAGATACAAGATTTCCTCTCGAGCTGGCTTTTCATCATCAACTATTAAACATCTTAACATTTAATTTCCCCCTTCAATATTTAGGAATTACCATAGATGCAATAGTGCCTTTGTTAAGTTCAGATTCAATCTTTAGTCCATACTCTGACCCATATTTATTCTTAAGTCGTTCATTAACATTTTTTAGTCCAATTCCTTCTTTTGTTCCTCTTTCCTCTAGTATAGAGTCTAATTTGTCTTTAGGAATACCCACTCCATTATCCCTTACTATTAACTCTGTTCCTATGCCATTTTCTCTAGCAATTATCTCTACCTTTCCCCCTTCTATTTTCCTTAATACTCCATGTTTTATAGCATTTTCCACTAGGGGCTGTAAGATTAGTGGTGGAAGTTTACATTCTATATCCTCCTGGATTTGGTACTCAATTTCCAGCTTATCTCCGAACCTGGCCTTTTCAATTTCTATATAAGAGTTAATATGCTCTATTTCCTTATATAAGTCTACCTCATCTATGTTTTGTTCAAAATTTTTTCTAAAATAATTTCCTAAATGTAATAGGAGTTTTCTAGCCTCATTTGGTTTCGTCCTAGTTAAACTTACTATTGTATTTATGGCATTAAATAGAAAGTGAGGATTTATCTGGGCTTGTAATGCCTTTAACTCTGATCTTGCCAATAGTTCCCTCTGATAATCTATTTTACTAAGCTCTATTTGGGTTGAAAAGATTTGTGCTAATCCAAGGGCTAATTCTGTCTCTACCTTAGTTATGGAATTCTCTTCACCCTTATACAATTTCAAGGTTCCTATAACCCTATCCTCTTCTTTAATAGGGACAATAATAGCAGACCTTAAAGGACAGTCTTGAAAATCACAGCCTATTTCTTCCCTGACATTAGCTACGATATATTTTTTGCTTTGCAGTGTTTCCCTAGTTAGGTTAGTCTTAATAGGGCTGCCCGGTAAATGATGGTCTTCTCCAATACCTACATGGGCTAAAATTTTTTCAGTATCAGTGAAGGATACAGCCTCAATATTTGTCATTATCTTAATTATATTGGCTGTATCTTTAGCAGTGTCTTCATTGAAGCCCTTTCTAAAATATGCCAAAGTTCTATCAGCAATTTTTAAGGCCAATTGAGCCTGATATACTGCTTCGTTTTCTATTTCTTTAAAAATACTATCTGTAATGGCTATAAATACTGCAATACCTATGGCATTGGCAACAATCATAGGAATCCCTATGATTTTCACTAATTCAATAGCTGCCGGGAAGGGCTTAGCTACTATTAGTATTATTATCATTTGTATGACTTCTGCAAGGGCTCCAGCTATTAGGGCAAAAGAAATTTTGTATGGATTATTTTCAAATTTTTTCTTTAAAAACCCTGCCATAATCCCTTCTGTTAATGTAGACAAACTACAAGCTAGGGCAGTAAAACCACCTATATCTATAAGAAACCTATGACCACCTGCAATTAAGCCTGATAAAAAACCCACTAAGGGACCACCTAAGAGTCCACCAACAAATACTCCTATAACTCTAGAATTCACTATGGCTCCTTGCAAATGGATTCCAGTATAAGTCCCTACTATACCAATAACTCCAAAGATAATTGATAAAAATATCTTATCTTGAAGATTAATATTCCTTTTAGATACTAGTTTTCTAAATAAGCCTACCTTTGAAAGAAATAAGGCTAAAACTAAGATAATTCCTACCCTACTTGATAAGTTTTTAAGCAATATGACTAGCAAAGAAAACACCTCTTTAAATATGTCTTTCACTTAAGTATAACATATTTACATAATATTTTTAATAAAAAAGTTGAGTATGAACACTCAACTTTTACGCTAATTCATCTGTCAATTTAACTATCTCATCTATTAGGCTTCCAATATGGTCTATAGTATTTAATAAAGGCTTATCAGTTGTAATATCCACCCCTGCCATTTGAGCTAATTCCACTGGTGTCTTTGTACCGCCAGACTTTAGGACCTCCTTCCAATCATCTAAGGCCCTTTGTCCTTCATTTAAAACCCTTTTACTTACTTCTGTAGCAATTGTTAAACCTGCACTATAGGTATATGGGTATAAGCCCATATAATAATGGGGCTGTCTCATCCAAGTGAGTTCTGCACCATCATTAATCTTAACTGCATCACCCCAGAATTTCTCTAAGCTATCTCTCTTTAGCTTATTTAATGTAGCGGCTTGAACACTACCACCTCCATCTATTATTCTATAGACTTCTCTTTGGAAGTAGGCTTCTAGTAAGTGGGTTACGAAGTTGTGATAATAGGTTCTAGATATGATAGAGGATAGTACCCATCTTTTCATCCTCTTATCTTCGGTCTTCTTCATTAGATAATTAGCCATCAACATTTCATTCATAGTTGATGGGGCTTCTATAAAATATTGGGATGGTCTTGTATCAAATATATTTTGACTTCCTTGGGCTAGGTAGAAATGGCCTGCATGGCCTAGTTCATGGGCAAGAACGAATACCTCCCTCATTCTCTCTGTCCAAGATATTAGTATATATGGGTGACTACCATAGGGGCTTGAACAGAAGGCACCTGTAGATTTACCCTTGTTTTGAACAAAGTCTATCCATCTTTCATCATAGGCTCTTTTTACTACTTCCAGATAATCTTCCCCTAAAACTGATAGGGCACCTTCAACATATTCCTTGGATTCTTCCACTGATATTTTAGGCTCAAAATCCGGGTCAATATTTAACTTCAAATCTGCAAAGGTCATTTCCTCTAGATTATATATTCTTTGAATTAGCTTAGCATATTTTCTCATATGGGGTGCTAAATGTTCCATTATTAGGTCTATTTGTCTATTATATAGGTCCCTATCTGCCTTCTGAGGAAATAACAGGCTATCTATTACTGAATCAAAGCCTCTTAAAGTTGCCAAAGTCTTTTCCTTTTGTACTTGGGTTTGATAGGTGGTGGCTATGGTATGTTGATATTCTCTCAATTTTTTTGAAAAGGAATTAAAGGCTTCCCTTCTTAGCTTGGTATCCTGCTCATATTCCCACTGGCCTTCAAATAATACGAAGGATAAGGGATATTCCTTTCCATCTACTGTAAATGTGCCAAAGTCCATATCCGCTAATTTTGCCCTATTATAAATTTGATAGGGGGCTCCTAGAGTAGAGGATAGGGCTGATAAAGCTTTTTCCACCTCAGGATGAAGGGCATGTTCTTTCTGCCTAATTATATCCTTAAGAAAACCTGCATTGTCCTTGGAGTCTTCCATGGCTTCCTTGATTATTTTTTCATCTGCTTCAATTATTTCAGATTCAACAAAGGATAGTTTACTCATTATACTTGAAGAAAAATTGGAAAACTTCATCTGCTTAGTTTGGTTGTCTACATTTGTTTGGTCTACTGAAAGAGCTAAATAAGAATAGGAGCCTGTTAATGTCATTAGTTCATATAATCTTCTTACTTTATTTAAACAGGCATTAATAGTACTAGGCTTATTTAATTTTCCCTTATATTCCTTTTCTATTTCATTAGCTAGATTTTCAGCTTCTTTTACTGCTTCCTCAAATTCTTCTTCTGTCTTAAAGATTCCACTTAAGTCCCATGTAAACCTTTCATCTACATCCTTTCTTTCTAAAAGTACCTTTGCCATACTAGCCCTCCTTAAATTAATTCGAGCATCTAAATAAA
>JAAYQJ010000118.1 GCA_012519355.1 Tissierellia bacterium
AAAGCAAGAAGAAAAATCGTTAACAAATAGAGACAAACCTAATCACCCTATACTTGGCACTTACATATAATATAATGAGCTACTATTATTATTATTATTTACTGAGGTGTAAATTTATGGATAAATTATCTAAACCGAATATATTAGTTATTTTGGTTGACCAACTCCGCTTTCCTCAGGGTAGTTTCAACCAAACCCTAATGGATCAGGCTGCACCTAATCTGGAAAAACTCCGTAGTGAATCCGTCAGCTTTGATGCCCATTATTCAGTTGCAACAGCCTGTTCACCATCCCGTTCTGCTCTTGTGACAGGGCTTTATACCCACCAAAATGGTATGTTCCTAACCAATGTGGAAGGACTTGCTGGCCAGCCTCCTACACCAGATCTAAATCCTGACTGGCTAACTTGGGGGTCCGTGTTAAAATGTGATTATGACTATAGCACCTTCTGGTGGGGTAAGTGGCATTTATCTATTGATTGCCCCCTTGACAAATATGGATTCCAGAAGAATGCTTTACCATGTCCATCTCCTAACGGTGCACCAGGTGAGGGGTTAGAAGTGGACCCTACAATAGCTGATTTATTCATTGATTGGTTAGAGTCTTATAATGATGAGAAACCATGGTGTACCACTGTAAGTCTAGTAAACCCACATGATATCCAATGGTTTCCTAAATATTCAAAGACTGTACCGGGAGAGGATAATCCACCACCAATTCCAGATTTTCATGAAGGATTACCGAAAAACTTTGAGAGATGGCCTGAGGCGATCTTTCTTCAAAATAAGCCAAGGTCTCAGGCTGCCTGGGCCCTAATTACTGATATGGTTTTTGGTGTTATGCCATACCATGGTCATAATTTTGAAGAATTATGGTTTGAGTTACTTGATTTATACTATCTCACAACCCAGTATGTGGATGAGCAGATTGGCCGTGTCCTTAGAGCTTTAGAAGAGAGTAAATACTCAGATAACACAGTAATAATCTTCACTTCAGACCATGGGGAATACGGTGGTGCTAATGGACTTAGGGGTAAGGCCTTTGCAGTTTATGAAGGTGGCATCCATGTTCCCCTTTATGTAAAGGATCCTACTGGACAGTATATTCCACAAGACCAGGTAGGTACTAGGAGAAGAGAGCTTACTTCCCATGTGGATTTTCTACCATTGCTGATTTCTTTAGCTTCTGGTGGAAATAACTGGCGTCACCAGTACAGATATAGCCAGTGGGCAAGTAGGGCAGACCTCTTTACCATGCTTTCCAATCCTTGTGCTAAGGGGCGAGACTATATCCTGCATACTAGTGATGAGGATATTCCAGAAGAGGGACCTAAGCTTGGCATTCCCTATAGGGATGTTCTTGTAAGCAGGGTAAAGTTACCAGAGCCCCTGCCAAGAAGGCCTATACCCACACATGATATTGGATACCGGACTAAGTATTCGAAGCTAGGAGTGTACAGCAATTGGAAACCTGGAACAATAGAGATTAGTCCAGAGGGACAGGAGTATGAGTTTTACGACTATGCCAAATATGGCATGGATGAAGTGATTAATAACGCCCCAGGCGGTCCTATGCCCGAAACAGACTTGTTTATCGATCTGTATCGTGAACTTTTTGATCCTAGGAAGGGAGCACTTGTCAATGAACTCAGGCAACCTCTCCCACGATTCTTGTAGCCAGTTCAGAGGAAGGCTATGGCAGATTACCTGGCCTTTGAGGCACATGTAGAGAAGAATAAAGGCTGATGACTTTGTCACCAGCCTTTTAATCTTATAGATAACCTGCTTTTTTAAGCGGGATTTTTTTGTCCTAATACATATATATGGTCTACGGAGCGTGGATTATATTTAGAAGTTCATTAGCTTATACTAGAGTCGAGCTGAAGAAAATGGATATAAAAAGGAGAAAAGAACTCTTAGAATTCTATAAAAATAGAAGGCCTGAAATGGGGGTAGTATCTTATCGTTGTAGAGAAACTGATGAGGTATTTTTAGGCATATCTAAGGATACTAAAGCAGACTTCAATAGTACTAATATGAAACTTTCAGCCAAGATCCATCCAAATAAATGCTTACAAGATCTTTGGAACAAATATGGCATGGAGGGTTTTGAACTGTCAGTTGTCAAAGTATTAAAATATGATGATCCCAATGAAGACTATACAGAAAAACTAGAAAGTTTAAGAGACCAGTGTTTTGCTGCTAATCCAAATGCAAGGAGGATATGGAGATGAATGAAAAAGTTGTTATAGTATCAAATAATTATGACCTTATAGATGGTAGAAATGCTTACAAATCTGATATCATAAGATTAACATTAGGTGAACCTATTTTAGAAGAAAATAAAAGTATGCAGATAGCAGCCCAGATTTGGGAAAAAGATAGAGAGGGTGAATTGGTCTTAGACCAGGAGCTAGCTATCCATCAAGTATTCGACCTAATGATTCTTTTATCAAGAACCTTACTATACTTCAAAGAAGCTTACCGCCTACCTCTTTTATACAATCCAGAAAAGCCCACTGTAGACCGGGTGGGAGTCCAGGGAGGTGTATTGCCCGTAGAGGTCTGTATTGACAATCAAAATATCAACGAGGACATTAGAGCATTTGCCCAGAGCCTAAATGATTTGGGAGAAACGATTGGGGAACGCCAAAGGGTGCTTACCCGGATCCTAAAGGAATTGGAGTGTTATTAATATGAAAGGGACCTGTATTCTGTCACCTGATAGGTACCTGACTGAAGAGGAACAAGTCCTTGTTTGGAAAAAACCACCTTCACATATTGAAAGTAAAGTAGAAAAAAGAATATATAGGGAAATAGTAAGGAATTGGAACCGTGGTGAAATGAAAATTAGTACTATTTTGTTAGAGGGAGATGCCGGTTCTGGAAAAACCCAACTTGCCAAGGCCCTTTCTGCTAGGTTTAATCTTCCCTATGTGAAAATAACCTGCTTTGCTGATATGGATAAGTCTGATATCCTAGGTTCTATCTTACCAGTATTGTCCCATGAAGATGATGAATCTGGGAAGGTAGAATATAGGTATTATCCATCGGAAATTGTACGAGCTTATGAAAATGGATGGCTTTTGGAAATTCAGGAACCAACAGTTATTAGAGATGCAGCTGTCTTGATGGCTCTTAACTCTGTATTAGAACCAGATGGTAGCCTAAATCTACCAACCCGTATAGCTCATAGGCATCCAGACTTTATTGCTGTTATTACTACAAATCGAGGCTACAATGGTTGCAGGCCTTTAAATGAAGCCTTGCGGGATAGGGTCCAGTATGCTGAAAAATTAGACTTACCACCTAAGGTCCTCTATAAGATCACAACTGATCCCCATGAACTTGAAATATTAGAGCAGGCACTAGGAAGCAGTGGCTTAAGAGCTAAGCTTGAAGAGTTGGATGCCACCTGTAAGTCTCACTTATGTGAAGTGGATTCTGAAGTTTTGGAAGTTCATATTTCTAAGGATGGAAAATACTCTGGAGAAACGGATAATACTGATGAAAATGGAGTCCGCCTGAGAAAATCAGCAGATAGTGAAGGTCATTCTGATATTAGCAATGATAATAACGCCGATGTTTCAAGCAATGATAATGGACAAAATGCTAAACCATTTTATCATGAACTGGATAAGTCTACTAGGAGAGAAGTAGAAAGAAAGGAATTCCGTAAACACCTAAACAAAGAAGCTAGAGAAAGTGTTCAAGCTAGTTGCCATGAGGGAATTAAACTTATTGTCCATCGCCCAAATGTTACAGTACAAAATAGGGAAGAATATTACAAGATGGCTAATGAGCTGCTACCAGTCATTAGGGAACTAGTCCGTAAAACTAACCCTCTTTTAGAACATGAAGTTTCTGCTGGATTTGCTAAATCCAAACTGTATGGAACAAAATTTTGTGCAGAAAAGGTTGCTGCCATGGATTTTCGAGTCTTTGCTCGTAAGCTACCACCAGAGGAAGAACCCTCCCTCGCAGTTGCCCTTAGAATTGATGAGTCTGCATCTATGTCAGCCTTTGGCCGCTTGGAAGCAGCAAAAAAGGCAGCAGTGGCTTTATATGAATTTTGCACTGGATCTGGTATTCCAATAATGATTTACGGTGATACAGCAGACCGGTCTAAGATGGAGCAAATGTCTATTTATTCATATGTAGACTTTGAAAGTAAAGATCCAGATGAAAAATACGGTCTTATGAATATTCAAGCCCGCAGCAATAATCGGGATGGTATGGCATTACGGATTATTTCTGAAAGGCTACTTAAAGCCCCCCAAAAAACTAAACTAATAATCAGTATTAGTGACGGCCAACCTAGGGCCATGCCTGATTATACAGGCGAAAAGGCTGCCCATGATATGAAAAATACTTTACAGGAATTTAGGCGACAAGGTATTCATTTTCTTGCTGCAGCAATTGGCCAGGATAAGGAGGCTATCCGTGAGCTTTACGGACCTGAAAACACATTGGATATAACAGATTTAAAACAGCTTCCAGCAAGATTGGTACAAATAATAGCAAGGTATTTGTAGGTGTGTTATACTAGTCAAGAATGGAGGTGGAGATATGGATTGTGTAAAAATAGGGGAATTGATTGCTAAGTTGAGAAAGGAAAAAAATCTGACACAGAAAAATATAGCAGATGCCTTAGGTATACAAAGTAAAACAGTATCCAAGTGGGAATGTGGTTTAGGCTGTCCTGATCTGTCCCTGTGGCCAGACCTATCTGCTATTTTAGATGTTGATATGGTCCAATTGATGGAGGGGGAAATAACATCAAACAGGCCAGACAGTGGTAATATTGATAAGGTCCGTTTTTATGTTTGTCCTAATTGTGGTAACATTTTAGTTAGTACAGGAAGTGCCTCAATTTTTTGTTGTGGAAGGAAATTAGAACAAATCATACCTATGGATTCAGTGGATGCAATAAAAATTACTGTAGAGGAAATAGATACAGATTATTTTATAAGCTTTGACCATCCAATGACCAAAGAACATTATATTTCTTTTGTGGCCTATGTTAAAAGTGATAGGGTATTCCTTAATCGCTTGTATCCAGAACAGAGTCCAACTTGTAGGTTTCCAATAACTAAGGGCGGTAAGCTATATGTTTATTGTGTTAAGCATGGTTTAATGGTATATTCAGAGTATTAGCCAAACAAAATATATATAAAATTAGCATGAAGTAGGCTCTCACTTTATATGAGATACCTACTTTTTTACTATTTAATTAGTAGTGGTATTATATCACTAAATGTTAGCAAATCTTAAAGGGTGTCATAAATAGGACAGCAAAAATGGGAAAATTTTACTTAATTGTTAATTATGCTATAATTGGATTAGCTATTTGTGAACTCCGAATATTAATAATAGTGGGGGAACCGTCGGATTTGGGGTTAATCTAGTTTTAGAAGGGCTACTTGGGTGCCCTAACCCGTCAGCTAACCTCATAGGAGTGCTCCAAGCGCATTTAGCAGTATGATTGCGCTTTTTTTGTGCTTTTTGGAGGCTGCGTGAGTACCCAATAATTATTAATAGGAGGCTATTACTATAAACATAATTTTAAAAATCAGCATAGTTTTAGCAATAGGTTTTCTTGGAGGTAAACTAGCAGGCTTAGTAAAATTGCCTAATGTATCAGGTTACCTATTAGTAGGTTTACTTCTTGGACCATCATTTTTCAGTATAGTTAGTTCGTCAGATGTAAAATCACTGGAGATTATCAGTGAGTTGGCCCTTGCCTTTATTGCTTTTAGTATAGTTATAGCATCTATGTCTGCTGCAACGTTACTTGTAATTAGACAATATCGAGCAGATGGGCCCCTTACAAGAACTATTTTACCAGTTGTGGCACTAGATGACATATTAGGAATAATGGCCTTTGGCATTGCCATGTCCTTGGCAAAAATGTCAGTTAGTGGAATAAGACCTTCCCTTATTACTCTCTTAGTTGATTTATCCATTGAGATACTTGGGTCACTACTAGCTGGACTTATAATCGGTTTTGTTCTGACCATAGTCTTAAGAAAATTAAAGAGTCATGATGATTATCAAGTTGTTTCACTTATAGCAATTAGCATAGGTGTGGGAATTTCAAACTTACTTGGGCTTTCACCCTTATTGACTAATATAATGATTGGGGCAACATTAGTTAACCTTCTACCTAGACCTGATAAAGCATTTAATTCCATTAATAATTTTGTTCCTGCATTCTATGTATTGTTTTTCACCTTGGCTGGTGCATCACTAGATTTAAGTATTTTAAAGACAATTGGCGCAATCGGAATAGCTTATGTATTGGCTCGTGGTTTAGGCAAGTACATTGGAAGCTTAATCGGTTCCTTATCTGTAAATGCAGAAGAATCAGTAACCAAATATATGGGTCTTGCTCTCCTACCTCAGGGTGGAGTTTCCATTGGCTTATCTGTTTTAGTAAGGAAGCAACTACCAGAATATGCTACTGCCATAACAACCATAATAATGTTTAGTATTTTAATTTATGAGACTACAGGTCCGATTTTTGCCAAAATCGCAATTAATAAAGCTGGAGAAATAAAGGGCCAAGATAATTACAGAAATTCAAAGGCCTTTGAAGAGGAAGTTGGTGTAAAAGGTGGTAATTACATACCTATTGAGGAAGGGAGTGGATGTTAATGAAAGCTTTATTTATTGTCCTAAATGATACCGACTATTTAGAGGATGTTTTATCAATACTGGTAGAATATGATATTAAAGGTGCAACTATTTTAGATAGTCAAGGTATGGGAAGCACTATTGTCAATAATGACATATCTGATATACCCTTATTTGGTTCTTTAAAAAACCTACTTAAGGACAATCATCCATATAACAAAACAATCTTTACTGTTATAAGAGACCAGGATAAATTGCATAAAGTAGTTCATGCAATTAAGCATTTCCTAAAAGTAGAAAAGAAAACCCATCCAGGTTTTATGTTCACCGTTCCAGTTGATGAGATTTTTCATTAATCATCCTATAGACTTGCCCAAGAAGGCAGCCT
>JAAYQJ010000119.1 GCA_012519355.1 Tissierellia bacterium
TAGATAAGAAAATTGAAACTTCCCTTTATTCAATGATAGCCATGTTTGTTGTCATGAAGGTAGTAGATACTATCTTAGAAGGTATGGCTTATTTAAAGGGCTTTATAATAATTACTAATAAACCTGATGAAGTAAGTGAAAGGCTTATGGAAGAATTAGAGAGGGGAGTTACTTCACTTAAAGGTAAAGGTATGTACACCAAGGAGGATAAGGAAATTCTCCTATGTGTAGTAAATAGGGTACAATTTTCTAGGGTGAAAAAAATTGTAAAGGAAGTAGACCCAAATGCCTTTATTATGGTATCGGAAATGTATGAAGTATTAGGAGAAGGTTTTGAAGAGATATAGAATAGGAGGGATAAAATGAAATTGGAACAAGTTGCCAATGAAATTAGAAAAAATATTATTAAAATGCTAGAAAAATCTAAATCTGGGCATCCAGGTGGTTCTCTGTCTGCAGTAGAGATCTTTACAGCCTTATATTTTAAGGAGATGAGGATAGACCCAGATAATCCAAAATGGGTGGATAGGGACAGATTTGTACTATCAAAGGGTCATGGGACCCCAGTTCTTTATGCAACTTTAGCAGAAAGAGGATTTTTCCCCAAGGAAGAGTTAGATAATTTTAGGAAAATAGACTCAATGCTCCAAGGTCATCCTGATATGAAGGATACTCCAGGCGTAGATATGACTACAGGGTCTTTAGGCCAAGGCTTAGCCGCAGCCAATGGTATGGCTTTAGCAGGTAAATTAGATAATAAAGATTATAGGGTATATGCAATTATAGGAGATGGAGAGTGTCAAGAAGGTATGATTTGGGAGGCTGCAATGTTAGCAGCTCATTATAAGCTAGATAATCTTACAGTATTTTTAGACCACAATGGCCTTCAAATAGATGGGAAGACAGTAGATATTATGAATATTGAACCTATAGATGAAAAGTTTAAAGCCTTTGGCTGGCACATTATTAAGATAGATGGACACTCCTTTGATGAAATACTTAATGCCATAGAAGAAGCTAAAAATATAAAGGAAAAGCCTACTATGATAATTTCAAGTACCATTAAGGGAAAAGGAGTTTCCTTTATGGAAAATCAAGTAGGCTGGCATGGAAAGGCTCCATCAGCTGAAGAAGCAGCTAAGGCTATTGAGGAATTGGGAGGTGGACTAAATGACTAAAATGGTAGCTACTAGAGATGCCTATGGTGAGGCACTAAAGGAGTTAGGAGAAAGAAATGAAAATATAGTTGTATTAGATGCTGACCTATCAGGCTCAACAAAGACTTCTGTCTTTGAAAAAGCCTTCCCCAATAGATTTTTCAATGTAGGTATAGCAGAACAAAACTTAATTGGTACAGCAGCAGGTTTAGCTGCAGCAGGTAAAACTCCTTTTGCCAGCTCCTTTGCTATGTTTGCAACAGGTCGAGCCTTTGAAATCATTAGAAATTCAGTTTGTTATCCAAAACTAAATGTTAAAATAGCTGCTACCCATGCAGGATTAACAGTAGGTGAAGATGGTGCAACCCATCAGGCTTTAGAGGATATCAGCATTATGAGGTCCTTACCAAATATGGTAGTCCTATGTCCTGCAGATGCCATAGAAACTAAACAATGCATATTTAAGGCAGCAGAACATGATGGGCCAGTATATATTAGGCTTGGGAGGGCAAAGGTTCCAGTAATATTCGATGAAAACTATAAGTTTGAAATAGGTAAAGGTGTAGAATTAAAAGCAGGTAAGGATGTTACTATTGTTGCCACTGGAGTAATGGTAGATAGGGCTTTACAAGCAGGAGAAAAACTAGAAGAAGAAGGAATATCTGCAAGGGTAATAAATATATCTACTATTAAGCCTATAGATAAGGATATAATCATCAAGGCTGCCAAGGAAACAAGAGGAATAATAACTGTTGAAGAGCATAGCATAATAGGCGGCTTAGGTTCAGCAGTGGCAGAAGTGGTAGGAGAAAACCATCCTGCAAGGCTAATAAGAATAGGAACCATGGATACCTTTGGTGAATCAGGAGATGGATTTGAATTATTAGATAAATATGGATTAAATGTAGATAATATAGTAAACAAGGCTAAAAGCCTATTATAGGATGACTTTTGTCATCCTTTTTTTATCTAGTTATTAACAAAAATACATAATCCAGTCCCCTATAGAATATTAATGATATAAGATTAATATTTGGGGGGATAGGAGTGAAAAAATATCATTTTATTGCCTTGACAATTATAATTATTATTGGAATAATATTTATACCAAAATTAATAAAAAGCAAGGAAGGGGAAGTAAAGTTTAAAATTGTTAAGGAAGAGGATATACCAGAAAAAATCGCAGAAGTATTGCCTAGATACTTAATGGAAGAAAGGGCTTTAACCTGTAAATATAGGGATGAAATCTATGTAGTAGTCACCAGGGGAGAGAAGAGTTCTAAGGGCTATGAAGTAGAAATAGATAAGATAATCATGGAAAAGTACAGTAAGGATATATTTGATATTATTGTCTATGCAAAATTCGCTGACCCGGATTTTAATGAAATTGTAGAACAAGAGTATGATTACCCCTATATAGTAGTTAAAACCAATCTAAAGACCATGCCCCAGGAGGTCCACCTAGATGTTGAATATAAGGATTAATTGAGATTTATGGAGAGTTTATGCTCTCCGTTTTTATTTAGGGGTAATTATATATTAAGAGCAAAAATATCACTCCTGAATCCTTTGAATATGATAGAATAAAATTATAGAATCTATTCTAGGAGGTCTTATGATGGATATAATAGATAAGTTAAAGAAGGCTGAAGAAGTTATTTGGTATAATCCAAATTATGCTGAATTTAGTAGGGTAAGGGATGAGTTGCCAATAAGTTTAGAAGAAGTTAGGGAAGCTGAAAACAGGTTAAAGAGATTTGCACCATATATTAAAAAAGTATTTCCAGAAGTTGCAGATGGAATTATAGAATCTCCCATCAATTCCATTGACAAAATGAAAGGACGGATGGAAAGGGATTTAAATAAAGAAATACCTGGTAGATTACTTGTAAAAAGGGATGACTTACTCCCCATAGCAGGTTCCATTAAGGCCCGTGGTGGCATATATGAAGTCTTAAAACATGCAGAGACCTTAGCAATACAAAATGGTTTATTGAAGTATGATGAGGATTATAGGATCCTAGCTAGTGAAGAGTTTAGAGACTTCTTTTCAAAGTATACAATCCAGGTAGGCAGTACAGGTAACTTAGGCTTAAGTATTGGTATTATGTCAGCTAAGGTTGGGTTTAAAGTAATCGTCCATATGTCACAAGATGCAAAAGAGTGGAAGAAAAACTTGCTTCGGTCAAAAGGTGTACAAGTTGTAGAATATACATCTGATTATTCTAAGGCCGTAGAAGAAGGAAGAAGATTATCCAATGAAGACCCAAAATCCCATTTTATTGATGATGAAAATTCAAAGGACCTATTTTTAGGCTATGCTGTAGGTGGAATGAGGGTTAAAAAACAACTAGAAGACATGGGGATTATAGTTGACCAAGAACATCCTTTATTTGTATACTTGCCCTGCGGTGTAGGCGGTGGACCAGGCGGTGTAGCCTATGGGCTAAAACTAGTATATGGGGATAATGTTAAATGCTTTTTTGCAGAGCCAACCAGATCACCTGCAATGCTATTAGGATTAGTTACAGGTTTACATGATAAGATTTCAGTAGAAGATATTGGTTTAGATAATAAGACTGATGCAGATGGTTTAGCTGTTGGTAGGCCTTCATCTTTTGTTGGGAAGATAATGGACAAGATACTGACAGGAGCTTTTACCATTGAAGATTACAGGCTATATGACTTTTTAAATGAACTATATGAGGAAGAGAAAATCTTCCTAGAGCCTTCTGCCTTAGCTGGTTTTTTGGGACCAATATTTACTTCAGAAAAATACAAGGACAGTAATATTATCCATATGTGTTGGGCAACAGGTGGAAGCTTAGTGCCAGAAGAAATAGTCAATGATTTGTTGATGAAATAGAGAAGCAAAGTTTGTCCTTTGCTTTTCTTTTTTGTAAACAAATAAGGAAAAATCGAATATATTGAATTATAATATGGTATAAAAGATATAAGCAATTAATTTTAAGGGGTGATAAGGTGCTTAAGAAGTATATAATACCTGTGGAAAAACTTAGAAACCAATGTGATTCGAAAATATTTCCCCATGATACAACTGAAGGATGGGCAGTCAAAAGAGAGCTTATTGGACAAGATAGGGCTATGGAAGCCTTGAAATATGGCCTTTCTATGAAGAGGAAGGGGTATAATATATTTGTATCTGGATTTACTGGGACTGGAAGAAACTCCTATTCCTATTTAGTTGCAAAAGAGTTTGCAGAGAAAAGACCAGTACCCAGGGATTGGTGTTATGTATATAATTTCCAAAAACCAAATTGTCCCAAGGCATTAAGCTTAAATCCAGGAGAAGGGATAAATTTTAAACAGGAACTTGAAGGAGCTATAAAGAATATTGGCTTAGAAATACCTAAGGTTTTAAACTCTAAGGACTATGAAGATAGAAAACATGCCATCTTCAATGAAAACAAAAGATTGGCAGAAGAGATATTAAGGGAGTTAAATGACTTTGCAAGTGAATATGATTTTATTTTTAAGCAGACGGAAAAAGGCCTTTTACCTATACCCTTGGTAAACAATAAGCCAATGACAGAAGAAGAGGTAAATAACTTGTCTGAGGAAGAAGTAGAAAGATTAGGAAACCTTTCCATAGAATTAAACCAGAAATCCTTCGAGTACAAAAAGAGGATAGCAGCCGTAGACAAGAAGTTGAAGGATGAAATTAAGAGGTTGAGAGAGGAATTAGTTTCCTTAGTGGCAACTACCTTTATTGGTCCTATCCAAGTAAAATATAGGGATAATGAAGGTATCTTTAGCTATCTATTAGACACTAAAAAGGACATTATAAAAAACTATGAAATGTTCTTAAGCAAAGATGAGGAGATGACAGTTGAGAGCTTACTCTTTCAGGGAAGCAAAAAGGAAGATTTTTTGAAGAGGTATTCCGTTAACCTGTTTATAGATAATAGAAATAGAAGGGGAGCACCTGTCATAAGGGAGATGAATCCAAATTATTATAATCTTTTTGGGAAATTAGAGTATGTAAATGAAATGGGAGTTGCGAAAACAGATCATACAAGGATAAAACCAGGTTCCTTCCATGAGGCCAATGGTGGTTATATAATAATTCAAGCTAAGGATATACTGCAAAATAAATTAGCTTGGGATGGATTGAAAAGAGCCTTAAATAGCGAAGAGTTGAAAATAGAAAATATTGTCTTATCCAATCTAACCACAGAAACCTTAAGTCCTGAGCCTATACCCTTAGATTTAAAAGTAATTATAATAGGAGATTACCTGACCTACCATTTATTATACTCCTATGATGATGATTTTAGGAAATTATTTAGAATCAGAGCAGATTTTGATATTGAAATGGAAAGAAATGAAGAGAATATTTTAAAAACTGCAGCTTTCGTTGCCTTCCAATGTCAGGAAGAGGATTTACTACCCTTTGATAGGGAGGCCCTAGGGGCAATCGTAGATGTAAGTAGTAGGATTGCTGATGAAAGTAACAAACTGACGGCAAGATTTAGCAAACTAGTTGAAATAATATTTGAAGCAGATGGTTGGGCAAGAAGTGAAGGCAAGTCTATTGTTACAAAATCAGACGTAGAAAAGGCTATTAATAAAAAGGAATATAGGAATAATTCCTATGAGGAAAAACTACTGGAGCTTATAGAAAAAGGAATTATAATCATAGATACAGAAGGGGAAAGAATAGGAGAAATAAATGGACTGTCCGTTATAGATTTAGGCCAATATGCCTTTGGAAGACCAGTTAAGATAACAGCCAATACCTATTTTGGTAAAGAAGGAATAATAAATATTGAAAAGGAGTCTGAGCAAAGTGGAAACATCCATGACAAGGGAGTCCTAATCCTCAGTGGTTATTTAGGAGAAAAATATGGAAAGGGCATCCAATTATCAATGACTGCCAGTATAACCATGGAGCAATCCTATGATGGGGTAGATGGGGATAGTGCCTCTAGTACGGAGCTTTATGCTATACTTTCTAGTCTTGGAGATATTCCTATAAAGCAAGGAATTGCAGTAACAGGTTCAGTTAATCAAAAGGGATTAATCCAACCTATTGGTGGTGTAAATGAAAAAATAGAAGGTTACTTTAAGGTATGTAAACTTAAAGGCTTGAAAGGTGGAGAAGGGGTAATAATTCCAAGGAAAAACATGGATAATTTAATGCTAAATGAAGAGGTGATAAATGCAGTTAAGGAAGGGAAGTTTACAGTATATGGGGTAGATTCCATAGATGAAGGAATGGAAATACTAACAGGATTAAAAGCAGGCAGCTTAAATGAAAATGGAGAATATGAAGATGGTACTGTAAATTACCTTGTCCAGGAAAAACTATATTATTACTATAATTTAAGCAAGGAAGCTGAGGAAGAATAAAGGGATGGTTAACCATCCCTTAAATGCTCGCATAATTATCAAAATAACCTTGTACCAGAACTACAGGAGTTCCCTTATCACCACTGCCACTTACTAAGTCACAAAGGCTACCTAGTAAATCAGTTAGTCTTCTTGGAGTAGTACCTAATGCATCACTTTTTTCAACAAGATTACTTTCCTTGCTATTGATCTTCTTTATAACTGCATCTACAACCTCTTCTCCAGATAAGTCACTTAATTCCGTATCCACAATATATTTTAGTTTTAACTCATTTGGAGTGCCCTCTAATCCCTTAGTATATCCAGGAGATACTACTGGGTCAGCCAGTTCCCAGATCCTTCCTACTGGATCCTTAAAGGCCCCATCTCCATAAATCATAACTTCTACATTTTTTCCTGTTTCTTCTTTAATCCTCTCTTGGACTTTTTCAACAAAGGGTTGGCAATCCCTAGGGAATAGCTTTAACTCTGTTGAAGTAGCAAGATTAGAACCAAGAAGGCCATAGTCTGGATTATAACCAGAACCATCAATTGGCCCACTGAGAATATCATCCAACCCTAGAACTATATTTGCGCCAGCTTGCTTTAAAATCCTTTTAGTTCTTTGTCTTTCATGGACATTGGCAACTAAAACATCCTTAGTATAATCTAAAATGGTTCTTGGATTATTAGAAAAAATGATTTCAATGTTTTCTTTTCCTATATTTTTATAAATATCTACATAGTCAACACCTGTAAAGGGATGTACTACCTTGTCTCCAAATAATCGTCTATAATCTGATTCTGTCATAATGTCAGTATAGGGGTTAATATTTAATTCATCCATTTTGTCTACATCCATTAGGTGGTTGCCAACTTCATCGGAAGGATAGGAAAGTAAAAGCACTACTTTTCTACCACTAGATATTATGCCTTTTAATATTATTGAAAACCTGTTTCTACTCAGTATGGGAAAAACCAAACCTATAGTTGAAGGGAATTTATTTTTTATATCCTCGCTTATAGCCTCTATAGAAGCATAATTGCCTTGTGCCCTTGCTAATAATGACTCAGTAATCCCTAAAACATCTCTATCCCTAATTTGGAAGTTCTCAGAGGCAGCGGCTTTTAACAATGAATCAACTACTATATTAACTAAATCGTCACCCTTCTTGATTATAGGTGTCCTAATACCCCTTGCAATAGTGCCTACGGTTCTAACCATAATAATTCCTCCTAATTCAAATTCAAATCCTTTTATATTATACCATTAATTAAACAGAATAAAAGGAAGGATTAATTATTTTTCAGAACAATTTATAACTCTTTTTTCTGTAATAATTATATCTACTGGGATGTCAAAGCTTTCAGTGGGAACTGTATCTACAATTTGCAAATCAAAAGCTAGGGCAATCTTCATGACTTTTTTATCCAATTTTGAAAGAAACCTATCGTAATATCCGCCACCATAACCAATCCTATAACCATCTTTAGCAAAAACTACCCCAGGCATTAAGATAAGGTCAATGGTACTTGGGTCTACAAATCTTATGAATTCTTCCTTAGGAGTCAAAATGTCATAAAAACCTATCTCTAACTCTGAGAAGTCAAGGACTTCGGATACCTTCAGCTCTTTCCTTTCAGGGAAAGTAATAGGTACTACTATAGATTTACCTTCACTGATGGAGGTTTTGATTATTTCATGGGTGTGTATTTCATCCTTAAAGCTAATAAAGGACATTAGCCTTTTTGCATTTTTATAGTAATCCATTTCATATAACTTGTTTGCAATTATTTCACTATATTCTATAATGTCTTTTTTCGACAATTTCGACCTTTTTTCTAAGACTTTTTTCCTCAAACTCTTTTTATCCAAAAAAATCACCTCTTTTTGCTTATTTATCCCACAATTTATATTATAATATACTAATAAGATAAAGGTAAAAGAAATTAGGATATTTTGGGACTATATTCTAATTATCATATATTATTATAATATAAGGGTGAGGTGATTGTATGATTGAGCTTCAAAGTGTAGATAAGGAATATGATAATAATGTTAGGGCCCTTATAAATGTTAATTTAAATATACATAAAGGTGAATTTGTTTTCTTAGTTGGATCATCAGGAGCTGGAAAATCAACTTTAATTAAACTATTATTAAAGGAAGAAGAACCTACTTCTGGTAGAATAATATTAAATAATATGGATATTACAAGGGTTAAAAATAGAAGGATCCCTTATATAAGAAGGAATATTGGTGTAGTCTTTCAAGACTTTAGACTACTGCCCAATAAAACAGTATATGAAAATGTAGCCTTTGCCATGGAGATCATAGGAGCCCATCCAAAGGAGATAAGAAGAAAAGTACCAATGGTACTAAGTATGGTAGATTTAAGCAGAAGAGCATCAAGTTTTCCTGACCAATTATCTGGGGGAGAAAGACAAAGAGTGTCCATTGCCAGGGCAATAGTCAATAGTCCACCTGTTTTAATTGCGGACGAGCCTACAGGAAACTTAGACCCTGAAACTGCATGGGAGATTATGAAAGTCTTGTCTGATATCAATGGAAGGGGTACCACAGTTCTAATGGCTACTCATGCTAAGGATATAGTCAATAGCATGAAAAAAAGAGTTGTTGAAATCCATGAAGGCAGACTAATTAGAGATGAGCAGAAGGGTGGATATGGCAATGAGATTACGAATATATAGGAATATTATCAAACAGGGATTCCAAGGGATGTGGAGAAATAGAAGCATGGGCTTAGCTTCAGTTAGTTCCATATCTGCAGTATTATTGATTTTAGGTGTAGTTTTAATCTTAATACTAACCATAAATAATATAGTATTAGAGACAAAGACAAAATTTGATGAGATACAAATATATCTTGAAGATGATATGACAAATGATGATTTAGATAGGATAGAAGATAGTATCCGGGAGATGGAAGGAGTATTGTCCCTAGTCTTTATCTCTAAAGAACAGGGATTGGAAATCATGAAGGAAGGTTGGGAAGAGGAGGCATACCTTCTAGAAGGCCTTGAAGAAAACCCACTTCAAGATTCATACATAATACAACTGGTAGATATTAAATATGCAGAAGGAATAGTATCCAATTTAAGGTTCATGGAAGGTATAGAGGATGTTAAGTACTATCAAGACATAATAGACAAGCTTATGTTAGTTGCCAATTATATTAGGTTTGGCGGGATATTCATTATTGGAGCCTTAATGTTAGTTTCAATATTTATCATTTCAAATACTATAAAAGTAACAGTAACTGCCAGAAGACGAGAAATTAACATTATGAAATATGTAGGTGCAACTAATGGATATATAAGGGGACCCTTTATCATTGAAGGAATACTATTCGGTCTCATAGGAGCAGCAATATCCATTGTGGTAATCAAATTTGGATATGAATATTTTTTCAAATCTGTTAATGATAGGCTTTACTTATTATTCACTGTATATTTAGTAGCTCCATCCTTACTCATTAAAGACATTGCAATCATATTTACAGCTATAGGTGTTGGTATAGGAGGGGTAGGTAGTTTGGTTTCTCTAAAACGATTTCTAAATGTATAAGGGGGAAATGGAATGAAGAGCAAAAGAAGAATTATGTACTTAATATTAGCTTTAATCATGTCTTTTAACTTTATCTATGCCTATGCTGACACACTAGATGACTTAAAGAAACAGCAGAAGAATCTTAATCAACAAATTGAAAATACGAAAAAAGAGATTAAAACCCTTGAACAGCAAACTAAGGAAATATCCAAAGAAATTGAGGAATTGGATAAGAAAATGGATATGGCTACTAATGAATTAGAACAAGTAGAAAAGGAAATAGAGGAGCTAGAACAAAAAATCGAAGAAACAAGCACTGAACTAGAAGAAGCAGAAAGTAAAATCGATGAAAAACAGAATACATTTAATAAAAGATTAAGAGTAATGTATAAAACTGGAAATGTAGGCTACTTAGAAGTCTTGCTAGCATCTGCTGATCTTAAAGACTTTCTTTCAAGGACAGATATGTTAAAAGCCATAGCTAAACATGATACTGAGCTAATTAAATATATGAAGGACCAAAGAGATACCATAGAATTAAAGAAAACAGAACTAGAGATGCAGAAAAAAGCTATGGAATTATCTAAAACAAAGCTAGAAGAAAGAAGAAGGGAATTAGATACAGTAACTAGGGCAAAAGAAGAATTAATGAGAGGATATGAGAAGGATTTAAAGGTTTACGAAGCCCAAATAGACAAATTAAATGAAGTGGCAAAAAACATTGAAGCTGAAATAGTAAAAAGACAAAGAAACACAGGACCTTATGAAGGCGGACAAATGAAATGGCCAGTTCCAGGCTATTCAAGGATTAGTTCCCCCTTCGGATATAGAATTCATCCTATTTTAAAGACTAAAAAACTTCATACAGGTATAGATATTCCTGCTTCTACTGGCACACCAATAGTAGCTGCTGCAGCGGGAACAGTTATATATACAGGTACATTAGGCGGATATGGTAAAACTGTAATGGTAGACCATAATGGTGGGATAGTTACATTATATGCCCATAATTCATCCATAGTAGTAAAGGAAGGACAAGTAGTGAAGAAGGGAGATACCATAGCAAAGGCAGGAAGTACTGGTATGTCAACAGGACCTCACTTACATTTTGAAGTTAGAGAAAACGGAGTATATGTAGATCCAATGCCATATTTAAAAGGGGAGTAATCACTCTTTAGTGTAATTAATATTGAAAAGTGAATAGAGTTAAAGAAGATCTGGCATAAAACATCTTAGAAAAATGACAAATTGGCGAGTGCATCAAATCTTGATAGGAGCCAATTGTCATTTTTTCTTGTATTCCAAAGTCCAGTCTTATAAAAATTTGTTCTTAAACTATAGCCCCAAACCCTAATAATTGTAAATTGTCAATTATCCATTGTCAATTGAAGAAGATTGTGCATTGTGAATTGATAAAGTTGTGATTTGATTAATTCCCTATTTCAGTGGTATAATCTTTATAATAAATAAATAGAATAGCTGTATAACCCAAAATAATCAGAGGTGAGAAGATGTCAAAAAGAAAATTTATAACTATATTGGTCATAGTAGTTTTACTTACAAATGTCATTACATTTGGATTAACCAATTTGTTGAGTGTAACCTTTAATAATAAAGCCTATATACCAAAGGCGGAATATAATAAGCTTAAATCAGTATATGAGCAGTTCTCCAAAGTCCTTTATGTGGAGAATTATGTTAAGGAAAATTATTTAAGAGATGTAGACAATAAGAAATTAATAGATGGTCAATTAAAAGGCATGCTTCAATCCTTAGAAGATCCCTATTCAAATTATATGACTGAAGAGGAATTTGCATCATTATTACAACAAACAAGTGGGACCTATGCAGGTATTGGAATAGTAGTTACTCCTGGAGAGGATAATCTAATAACTGTAGTATCACCTATAGAAGGGACACCAGGTGAGAGGGCAGGCATAAAAAGTGGAGATAAGATTATAAGAGTGGACGGGAAGGAATTCTTAGCTGAAAATATGGATGAGGCTGTAAAGATAATGAAGGGGGAACCTAAGACTAAGGTAACTCTGACCATAATGAGACATGACAAAAATGGGAATAATGATATATTTGATTTAGAAATTACAAGAGAGATAATCAGGCTAATAACAGTAAAATCTAGTATAATAGACGATAATATAGGATATATAAAGATTACTTCCTTCGACGATTTGACCTATAAGGATTTCAAAACTGAATTAGATAAGCTAGGTAGAAAAAAAATAAAAGGTTTAATCATAGATTTAAGAAACAACCCTGGTGGCCTATTAGATAGGTGTGCACAGATAACCGATGAACTCATTGGAGAAGGAGACATAGTATATACAGAAACTAAAAGTGGTCAAAGGGAATATATAAAATCAAATAAATCAATGGTGGATTATCCCCTAGTAATATTAATTAATGGTGGTTCAGCTTCCGCATCAGAGATCCTGGCAGGGGCAATTAAAGACCACGGCAGGGGACTACTAATAGGAACAACCACCTTTGGTAAAGGGGTAGTACAAAGGATAATTGATTTAACAGACGGAACAGGTTTAAAATTAACTATATCTGAGTATTTTACACCAAATGGAACCAATATTCATGGTGTTGGAATAGAACCGGATATAGTAGTGGAATTACCTGAAGGAGTAGATGAAATTGGAGTTGATAACCTAAAGGAAGATACCCAGTTACAAAGAGCCATAGAAGAAATTAAATCAAAAATTAAATAATTTTACCTAAAAAAGGAGAAAAAAGTATGTATGGTTTGTATCAGATTATTATCTTTACAATTATAGATATCTTAAATACTTTAAAATCTCCTTTTTTTATTCTAGTTTTTTCTATAATATGTTTTCAATACTATCAAATTAGTAAAATGGAAAAGAAGTATTTAGGATATAAAAAGTCCCTCTTAATGAAAGCTATTGTATCTACTTTTTTTGGCATACTAGGGGGGATAATAACAACAGTGGCTTTTCTTTATCTGGGTGTTGTTGCAATTCCAAAGGATTACCTTTACATACTATTTGTAGTAATTATCCTATCCTTTTTCAATCCTAGATTTATGTGTTTTTCCTATGGTGGGGGTATAGTATTCTTATCCAGTTTAATTTTGGGTTTTCCCAAAATTGAAATTTCCCAGGTTATGTCAGTGGTTGCAGTACTTCATATTGTAGAAAGTTTACTAATACTTGTAGATGGTTGGAGGCATAAGCTTCCCATATATTTTGAAAGCAAAAATAGAACTGTGGGTGGCTATATGATGAATAGGTTTTGGCCAGTTCCCTTTGTAATCTTCATTGGAGATGGTCTAATCCATCCTATAACCCTAATGGCAATTCTTAGTTATGGAGATTATTCTATATCTAGCTTCCCAAAAATAAAGGCAGCAAAGACTTCTTTTGTATTGCTTATATATAGCATTATCCTATTATATATTTCAAAAACAGTAGACAATTTATTTATAGCCCCTATTTTTGCCTTATTAGGCCATGAACTTATTATATTTATTAACAAGAGTAAGGAAAGGAAAAAACAACCAATATTCATACCTTTAGATAAGGGTGTAAGGGTCCTTGAAATAATTCCAGGGACCATAGGCCATAAAGTAGGAATTAAAATAGGAGATATAATACTTAGGATAAATGGGGTAGAAATCAACAATGAAAAAGACCTGGAAGATTTCATGATGATAGATTTCAACAGACTAAAAATTGAGTACTTCAATATGAAATCTGGTTTAAATACTAGGAACTATTATGGAAAGAAAAAACCCCTAGGACTAATAATAGTCCCTAGGGATTTCTAATTATTGTTAAGCTTATCTAAGTTAATAGAATAAATCATCTCTGTCTTATTATCTTCAAAGGGTAGTAAAATATTTAAATAAACTGTATGATTATTTTCATCATAATAGATCCGGTCACCAATTATGGTGGTTATGTCTTCAGTAGTATTATCCCTAATCGAATATTTTATAAGAGTATAATCAGCGTGATTAGTATTTTGATTTACATAAATTAACTCTTCTTTATTGATTAGGCTAAAGTTGGAAATATTCCCTTCAATTATTTTTACTATCTTATCATCCTTTAAATCATAAATGTACAGGAAATTGCTGTCGCTCTTTTCATTTCTCTTTAAATATGCAATCAAATCCTGGGATAAAAATCTCACATTAAAACCCTTATCTATTAGTTTATATCCATGCCAATCACTAGTAATATAAATATTTCTGTTGACTTCATTTTCAAGTTTTTCAGTTACAATAAAAAGGTTATCCTCTATTACTAGGTTATCAAAGATCCTATCTAACTTGTTGATTATTTTTGTTTCATTATTTTCTACACTATAGGTATATATAGTAGATGTATTTTCATCATTCCCAAGGAGATACAAGGTATCATTATCCTTCCATCTCATTCTTCTGGGATTAAAATTTGTTTCGAAGGATATTTTAAAAACCCTCTTATCTTCAAAGGAAATAATATAAAGATTTTGCTTGTCTTCATTAGTCTCTATAAGAGATATATAAGATTTATCAAAACTAAATTGGGCTGATTGTATTTTATAATCTGAAGTATACAAAGTTGTTTTTTCTGCATTTAAAGAATCTATATACCAGAGTTGGTCATTTGTAGCTTCTGGTTCGCTATTATTACTTATAGTTTTCTTATATAATAAATGGTTTTCTGGCATAAAGTCTAAAAGATGACCCTGGTCCAAAGAGGATGAAACAATGGTCTTTTCTGACTCTATAATTTCACCAGTATTAGCATCAATTACAGTAGATAAGTTTATTAAAGGTATTATAGGATTTTCCCTATCAAATACTCCTTTATAAGCTATATTCCATACAATATTATTGCCTCCCTTAAGCAAGCTATAACTAGGCAATCTATTTGTTGTGATTTTAAATTGGGATTTGATTTTATTTATTATATCATTAATACCAACTTTTATCTTCAATTGCTCATAATCATCAAAAACTATATTGAAGCTTAGATTATTCTTATTATTACTTAATTCTTTTAGTTCCATAATCACTTGAGGCACTGATAGTGAAGGATTTTCTCCCTTTATACCAGATACATGAATATTTACTACATTACCTTTTTTAATAATATTGTTGATACTTACTTCCGAATATTCTGCCAAACCTAAGGAAGCAAGTATTTTAACATTATTTTTATTTGAAATAATCTCTACATTTGGTTCCGTTGACTGGAAACTCTTAGAGAATATGACTTGCTCAATCGTAAATTTAATTTCTTCTTCCTCAAAGGTGGCATCCTCCTCTACTGTCATTGGAATCTCACTATTGTGATTACAGCTAATTAGGATTACCATCAAAAGTGTTGCAATTACAAAAAAAATCACCTGTTTCATAGAAGTCACCTCCCTAGGAATAGTTTACTATAATAAACTTGTTTCTTCAATATACTTTTTTTATGATAGTATAAGGATACAAGATTTCTTACATGAGATTATTTACTTTGACAAAAGCTATAAAAGATATATAATATTATTAGGAACAAATGTTCAAACAATGAGGTGTTCATATGAATAAATTTAAAATAGAATCCAACTTTAAACCAACTGGGGACCAACCAGAAGCAATAGATAAATTAGTGGAAGGTATAAATAAAAATCTTAGACACCAAGTCTTATTAGGAGTTACTGGTTCTGGTAAGACCTTTACCATGGCTAATATTATAGAAAAGGTGCAAAAACCAACCCTAGTAATAGCCCATAATAAGACCTTGGCATATCAACTGGCTTCTGAATTTAAGGAGTTTTTCCCCAATAATGCAGTGGAGTACTTTGTAAGCTATTATGATTATTACCAACCAGAGGCCTATGTACCCCAATCTGACACCTATATTGAAAAGGATGCCTCTATAAATGATGAAATAGATAAGCTTAGGCACTCAGCTACAGCAGCCCTATTTGAGAGAAAAGATGTAATTATAGTGGCTTCTGTCTCCTGTATATATGGGCTGGGAGACCCAATTGATTATGAAAATTTAGTAATATCTTTAAGGCCTGGCATGGTCAAAGATAGGGACGAAATAATGAGAAAACTAATAGATATTCAATACATTAGAAATGATATAAACTTTATAAGGGGTACCTTTAGGGTTAGGGGAGATATATTAGAGATTTTCCCTGCTTCCTCTAGTGAAAACACAATTAGGGTGGAATTCTTTGGTGATGAGATAGATAGGATAGTAGAGGTAAACTACCTAACAGGTGAGATTATTGGACTTAGAAACCATGTATCCATATTTCCAGCCTCCCACTACGCTACAACGGAAGATAAGTTGCAAAAAGCTATTAAAAGTATAGAAGAAGAATTGGAAGAAAGACTAAAGGAATTAAGGGATAAGGATAAGTTACTTGAAGCCCAAAGACTGGAGCAGAGAACTAGATATGATTTGGAAATGTTGGAAGAGATGGGATTCTGTCAGGGTATAGAAAACTATTCTAGACATTTAAGTAATAGGCCCCCTGGAAGCAGGCCCTTTACTTTAATAGATTATTTTCCAGATGATTTCTTGATAATTATAGATGAATCCCATGTTACTATTCCCCAAATAAGGGGTATGTACGAAGGGGATAAGTCTAGGAAGACTAACCTGGTAGAATATGGATTTAGATTACCATCTGCCTTGGACAATAGACCATTAAAATTTGAAGAGTTTGAGTCCTTAGTAAATCAAATCTTATATGTATCAGCAACACCTGGGCCTTATGAACTTAAGCATACTGAAAATACTGTGGAACAGATTATTAGGCCTACAGGTTTGTTGGACCCAATAATAGAAGTTAGACCAACTAATAACCAAATAGATGATTTAGTAAATGAAATACAAAAGGTAGTAGCTAGGGAAGAAAGGGTACTAGTTACTACCCTTACTAAGAGAATGGCTGAAGATTTGACAAGTTATTTCAAGGATATTGGAATTAAGGTAACCTATCTCCACTCAGATGTGGAGACCATAGAAAGGATGGAGATAATTAGAGACCTAAGGCTAGGTAAATATGATGTTTTAGTGGGCATCAACCTACTTAGGGAAGGCCTAGACTTACCAGAAGTTTCCTTAGTTGCTATTTTAGATGCAGATAAGGAAGGCTTCTTAAGATCTGAAACATCTCTAATCCAGACCATAGGAAGGGCAGCAAGAAATGTAAATGGAAAAGTAATTATGTATGCTGACCTAGTTACTAGGTCTATGGAGAAGGCCATATATGAGACTAATAGAAGAAGAAAAATCCAAGATGAATATAATAAGCAACATAATATAACTCCAAAAACCATCAAAAAAGGCATAAGAGAGATAATAGAGGCTACTATTGTAGCGGAAGAAGAGGCAGATTACAAAGGCCATGTCTTTACTAAGGAAGAAATAGAAACTATGATATTAGGTTTAGAAACAGCTATGTTGAAGGCTGCTGAGGAATTGAATTTTGAAAAAGCAGCAGAACTAAGAGATAAGATTATAGAATTGAGAAAGAAGCTAAAATAGAGGTGAAATGATGACAAAAGAAGAAATAGTTATTCAAGGTGCTAGAGAAAATAACTTAAAGAATGTTTCCTTAAAATTGCCAAGAAATAAATTCATAGTCTTTACAGGCTTATCAGGTTCTGGGAAATCATCTTTAGCCTTTGATACCATATATGCAGAAGGTCAAAGAAGATATGTAGAAAGCTTATCCAGTTATGCTAGACAATTTCTTGGGCAAATGGATAAACCAGATGTGGATTATATTGAAGGCTTATCCCCATCCATATCCATTGACCAAAAAACAACCTCCAAAAACCCAAGGTCCACTGTTGGTACGGTGACGGAAGTTTATGATTATTTAAGGCTTTTATATGCCCGTGTTGGAACACCCTACTGTTATAACTGTGGTAAGGAGATTACCAGCCAAACTGTAGAGCAAATGGTAGATAGGATTATGGAGTTTGAAGAGAGAACAAGGCTTCAAATATTGGCACCAGTCATAAGAGAGAAAAAGGGTGAACATAAGAAAATACTAGACCATATAAAAAAAGAAGGTTTTGTAAGACTTGTTGTAGATGGAGAAGTTTACGATATAGGAGAAGATATTAAATTAGATAAAAATAAGAAGCATACTATAGAAGTTGTTGTAGATAGAATAGTTATTAGAGAAGGTATTGAAGGAAGATTAGCTGACTCCTTAGAAACAGCCTTAAAAATAGCTGAGGGTCTTGTAATAGTAGATATTATAGATAAGGAAAGAATCATGTTTAGTGAGAAGTTGGCATGTCCTGATTGTAATATTGCCATAGAAGAATTATCTCCTAGGATGTTTTCTTTCAATAGTCCCTTTGGGGCCTGCCCTAGCTGTAATGGGTTAGGTTTTTCCAAGGAGATAGATGAAAAATTGATTATCCCAAACCTTGATTTAAGCATAGATGAGGGTGGAATTGCCCCCTATGCTAATTCCAATGGACTTACCTATTATTATCAAATGTTTAAGACTTTAGCTGAAGATAATGGCTTTGATACTAAAACCCCATTAAAAGATGCACCGGAAAAGTTCATAAAAGAATTGCTTTATGGAACAGAGAGAGAAATCAACTTCAGTTTCGCAAGCCATTTTGATGATGATGGTATGAGGACCTATAAGGGGAGATTTGAGGGAATAATTCCTAACCTTCAAAGAAGGTATGAAAATACTAGCTCTGATTATATGAGAAATAAAATAGATGAATACATGGCAGAAAACCCCTGCCCTACTTGTGGGGGTAGAAGACTAAAAAAAGAAGTCTTAGCTGTTAAGATAAATGGATTAAACATTGCAGAACTAACAGACTTATCCATTGTGAAAGCTATAGAGTTTTTTGACAATTTAGTCCTTACAGAAAAACAGAAGATAATAGCTGAGCAAGTCTTAAAAGAAATAAAAGAGAGGCTGAACTTCTTAAAGAATGTAGGCCTAGACTATTTAACCCTATCCCGTTCAGCAGGGACTCTGTCTGGTGGAGAAGCCCAGAGGATTAGGCTAGCAACTCAAATAGGTTCTAGTCTTGTGGGGGTAGTTTATGTATTAGACGAGCCCAGTATTGGCTTACACCAAAGGGATAATGAAAAGCTTATTAAGACTTTGAGGGACCTAACTGATATAGGAAATACCCTAATAGTAGTAGAGCACGATGAAGATACTATGTATGCTGCAGACCACATAGTGGACATAGGTCCAGGTGCTGGTATCCATGGCGGAGAAATTGTTGCTGAAGGAACTGTAGATGAAATAAAGAAGAATCCAAAATCTATTACTGGCCAATACCTTTCAGGTGTCAAAAAAATTGAGATCCCAAAGGAAAGAAGACAGCCCAATGGTAAATGGCTAGAAGTTATCGGTGCTGAAGAAAACAATTTAAAAAATATAGATGTAAAAATCCCAATAGGGTTGTTTTCTTGCGTAACTGGAGTATCTGGTTCTGGAAAATCATCCCTGGTCAACCAAATACTATATAAGGCTTTATCTCAAAAATTAAATCATTCTAAGCTAAAACCAGGTAAATTTAAAGAAATAAAGGGTTTGGAATACTTAGATAAAGTAATAGAAATAGACCAGTCCCCAATTGGAAGAACACCAAGGTCAAATCCAGCCACCTATACAGGAGTTTTTGACTATATAAGGGATGTATTTGCCATGACTCCAGAGGCCAAGATGAGAGGGTATCAAAAAGGAAGATTTAGTTTCAATGTTAAAGGTGGTAGGTGTGAAGCCTGTAGTGGTGATGGTATATTAAAGGTAGAAATGCATTTCTTACCTGATGTTTATGTTCCTTGTGAAGTATGTAAGGGTAAGAGGTATAATAGGGAAACTTTACAAATTAAATATAAGGGAAAAAATATAGCAGACATCCTAGATATGACAGTAGAAGAAGGAGTAGAGTTTTTCAAAAATATTCCTAGAATAAATAGAAAACTAGAAACCCTATACAATGTAGGCTTAGGATATATTAAAATAGGCCAATCATCTACAGAACTATCTGGCGGTGAAGCCCAAAGAGTAAAACTAGCTACAGAATTGTCTAAAAGGTCTACAGGAAAGACCATATATATTTTAGATGAACCAACAACAGGACTACATGCTGCAGATATTCATAAGTTGATAAAAGTATTAAATGAATTAGTTGAAGGTGGAAATACAGTAGTGGTTATAGAACATAATCTTGATGTAATAAAGACTGCAGATTATATAATAGATTTAGGTCCTGAAGGTGGAGATAAGGGGGGTACAGTAGTTGCTACTGGAAGCCCTGAGGAAATAATAAGGGTAGAAGATTCATATACTGGAAAATTCCTAAAGAAAATATTGGAAAGCCAGTAAGGATAAGTTAGTTTAATAGTTCCTAACTTTTGATTTTAAAAGGTTAGGAACTTTTTATTGCTGAGAAATAGCTAATCTAATTGAATTGATGAATAAGAAATGTCATATGGGGATAAAGGAATTAAATAGAGCAAAAAAAGTTTTGGTTTAACGCAATAATGTGATATAATGTTTAAAATCTATTTTTAGGAGGTATTCTATGTCTTACATTATAGATAAATGTAAACTGCTTAAAAAAGCTGAAATGGAAATATCACAAGCTTCTACAAAGGATAAGAACTTTGCCTTAGAGAAGGTTGCTGAAGCTATAGATAATAATAGGGAGGAAATCCTTAGAAACAACAAAATAGATGTGGAAAATGCTAGGAAGGCCAATATCTCTGAGGCACTAATTGACAGGTTAAAATTAGATAAGAGTAGGATAGATGATATAATTGAGGGCATTAATATAGTCATAAAACTACCAGACCCAGTTTGGAAGTCAGACAGGGTATGGACTCTTGAGAACGGGCTAACCATATCTAAAATGACTGTACCCCTTGGAGTCATGGGTATAGTATACGAATCAAGGCCTAATGTTACAGTGGATGCCTTTGCATTAGCTCTGAAGAGTGGCAACTGTATAATACTTAGGGGCAGCTCTTCTGCCATTAATTCTAATTTATCATTAGTAAGGGCTATCAAGGAAGGCCTAAAACAATCTAACCTAAGTCCAGATCTTATACAGTTTATTGAAGATACAAATAGGAAACATGTTTTAGAGATGTTAAGGGCTAAGGAATATATA
>JAAYQJ010000120.1 GCA_012519355.1 Tissierellia bacterium
GATCATGCCTCTAAGGTAATCGGAGTCGAGCTTAATAAGGATGCTGTCCGCGACGCAAAAATTAATGCAAAGCGAAATGAAACCCATAATATAGAATTTTATAATAACGATGCCAGTGCCTTCATGACTCAAATGGCAGGACTTAATGCAACAGCGGACGTAGTATTCATGGATCCTCCGAGAAGTGGAAGTACGGAGCAATTCATGGATGCTTTGGCAATGCTAAAACCTACGAAGGTGGTATACATTTCATGTAATCCGGTTACGTTGGAGAGAGATATGCAATATTTAGCGAAGAAGGGATATAAGGCAAATAAAGCAATTCCTGTAGATATGTTTCCTTGGACGGAACACGTTGAGACGTGCTGTCTGCTATATAAAGTGAAATAAGAATTGAATAGGTAATGAATGGACGCACTCATTAGAATTGTTGATGGGTGCGTTTTACTTTAGAAATATGTAGTTAGAGTATAATTTTCATTTACAATAGTATTCATCATACAGTCTCCTTTTCAATGTTTTTTCGACAATTACATTATAAAGAAAAACTGTATGGTTGGGAAGTAGGGATTTCTCTACTTCCCATTTATTAACTATTGCCAATGAAAATTATACTCTAACTTTATATCAGCAGTTAATCAGTTGATATCAGAAAAGGAAGAGGTTATTGCCAATGTGGAATTGGTTTGTCAGACCATTTGTAACACCGGGGATTTGGAACATCAGCTTTCTATTTTGGAAGAAGAATTAGGGATGTTAGTGGATATGGTACAAAGCCGTATTAATGAAAATGCACACACAGCACAAGACCAAGAAAAATACCAGAAACGCTATAATGAGCTAGTAGAAAGATATACAAATAAAAAAGCTGAATATGATGAGGTGGCAAAAAAAGATAGATAGTAAAAAGGCTAGTATGGAAATACTGAAAGCATTTATCAAGGATATAGACAAACAGGAGCAGTTAATTAATAAATTTGATATGGAGCTTTGGAGTAGCCTTGTAGACCTTATTACAGTATATAATAAGGAAAATATACTAATTATGTTTAGGAATGGGATGGAAATAACAGTGTAGGGGAGATGTTTGGTTTATTAATGATATACACATAAAGTGATGTTATGAGGAGAATATTGCTTTTATACTTGACTATTATAAAGGATAGTGGTATTATTTTACAATACCCAACCAATAAAGGAGGAGAAAAATATGAAGAAAGTATTTAAAGTACTTGCTGTTATGCTAATACTAGCTATAGCAGCACCAATAATTACACCTATAGCTGATACGGCTATTACTGCTCAGGCAGCAACAGTTAAGCTAAATAAGACTAAGCTAAATCTAGATGTAGGTGAAGTGTCTACACTTAAAATTACTGGCACAAAAAAGACAGTTAAGTGGACTAGCAGTAATAAAAAGATAGCAACTATTAATAAAAAGGGTGAAGTAAAGGGAATTAAAAGGGGAACAGCCACAATAACAGCTGAGGTTGCTGGGAAAAAATATACGTGTAAGGTAAGTGTGGTAAATCATTCATTGTATTCTATATTTGAGAATGGAAAAGTGGGTTTTATAAATAAGACGGGTAAGGTAGTAGTTAAGCCCAAGTATGAGGGTGTGTGGTCATTTTCCGAAGGTTTAGCTGTGGTTAGGTTTGATGATGGTAACTTGGGTGTTATAAATA
>JAAYQJ010000121.1 GCA_012519355.1 Tissierellia bacterium
CAAATCAAGCCCTATTAGCATTGTTAGGCCTTATTATTACAGGTATACTATTAGCTAAAAAAGTAAAAGGTGCCTTATTTATAGGTATAATTGCAACTACATTAATTGGTATACCTTTAGGCGTAACTCAACTTCCAAGCGGTGGAATATTGTCTTTACCACCATCTGTAAAAGATGTTGCTTTCAAGTTTGAGTGGGCAAACATATTTACCTGGGATATGTTAATTGTAGTCTTCTCCTTCCTATTTGTAGATATTTTTGATACCATAGGAACTTTAATAGGAGTAGCATCAAAGGCTGACATGTTAGATGAGGAAGGAAGATTACCAAAAGTAAAACAAGCACTGTTAGCTGACGCTATAGGTACAACAGTAGGTGCATGCTTAGGTACATCTACTGTAACAACTTATGTTGAATCTGCTTCAGGTGTAGCTGAAGGTGGAAGAACAGGACTTACTGCTTTTACAACAGGAGTTATGTTCTTATTAGCCCTAATACTTTCTCCATTATTCCTAATGATTCCAGGAGCAGCAACTGCACCAGAACTTATTCTAGTTGGACTATTTATGATGAGTCCTATTAAGGAAATTGATTTAGATGATTTCACAGAAGCAATACCAGCATTTTTAACAATAGTTATGATGCCATTTGCTTACAGTATAGCTGAAGGTATAGTATTTGGTATGGTTTCTTATGCAGTATTAAAGACCTTAACTGGAAGACACAAAGAAGTATCCGTAACTATGTATATACTGGCTGTATTATTCATACTAAAAACAGTATTCATGTAACTTAAGAATAGCCGCCTTCGTCTAGGAGGCGGCTATTTTAAAACAATAAACCTATAAGGGGTGAAATCATGGACATAAAAAAAGTTTACAACAGCAAAAGTGTTGAAGAAGTAATAGATATACTTGGTGAATATGGGGAAAAAGCAAAGGTTATAGCAGGTGGGACGGACATAGTTATTGCATTAAATAATAATGCAATAGAACCAGAACTTTTAATAGATATTAGTAAATTAGAGGAATTGAAAGGGATTAAAGTGGATAAAGAATTCATAACTATAGGTAGTGCTACCACCTTCACAGAAATAGTAGAAAGTGAAATTATTGATAATAATTTATATGGATTACATAAGGCATGCAAGATGGTAGGTTCTCCTCAAATTAGGAATAAAGGTACCATAGGAGGAAACATTGCTAATGGATCTCCAGCAGCAGATTCAGTACCACCATTAATTGCATTAGGAGGTATTGTAACTTTAAAAAGCATAGAAGGAACAAGAGAAGTTCTTTTAGAAGATTATTATTATAATCCAATTAAGGAAAAGGAATTATTATTAAATATTAAATTTGAAAGACCAAAAGATAATCAAATCTTAACTTTTGCAAAACTAGGATTAAGGAAAGCCCTAGCTATTTCTAGACTTACCCTGTCATCTTTTATTGAATTTGACGATAATAATACTATAAGTTTCATTAGAGTAGCCAGTGGTGCCTTGGCAAAATTCCCTATGAGAGAAAAAGAGCTAGAAGATTATTTATTAGGTAAGATTTTGGAAAAGGAAATAATAGAGGGTGCAATAGAAGCTTTAAGGAATTCTATGGACGAAAGACTTAAAGGTAGGTCAACCTTGCCATATAAGAGGATTGCCATATCCACCATATTAAGGGAGATATTAGAGGAAGCGCTTGCATTTGAAGAAGGGGTGAAAGCATGGTAGATATTAGTATAACAGTTAATGATAAATTATATAAAATCTCCATAAATGAAAATATGAGACTTATAGATGTACTAAGGGATGAATTAGGATTAATAGGTACAAAGGAAGGGTGTGGAGAAGGTGAATGTGGAGCCTGCACTGTGATTATGGATGGAGAAATCGTAAATTCATGTTTAGTTATGGGATTTCAAGCAGATGGGTCAAGTATTGTCACCATAGAAGGCTTAGAAAGAGAAGGAGACCTTCACCCTGTGCAAAGAGCCTATATAGAAGCAGGAGCTGTACAATGTGGTTTTTGCATACCAGGCATGGTCTTGTCTACCAAGGCCCTATTAGATAAAAACCCTAACCCAAGCGATGAAGAAATAAGGGAAGGTATATCTGGGAATCTTTGTAGGTGTACCGGATACAATAAAATGCTAGAAGCCACCAAGAAAGCAATGGAATATATTAAGGGGGAATAGAGATGAAATTAAATGTAGTAGGAAAAAATATAATCAGAGTAGATGCCAAGTCCAAAGTAACTGGTAAGGCTCTGTATCCCCAAGATATATATTTAGATAATATGGTATATGGAAAAACTGTTAGGTCAACAAAGCCCCATGCCAATATAAAAATAGATATTTCAGAGGCAGAAAAAGTAGATGGAGTACTGAAAATTTTTACTTATAAGGATGTGCCAAATAAAAATGAACATGGTGTAGTATTAAAAGACCATGAAGTATTTGCTAGTAAAAAGGTAGTTAGAATAGGGGAACCTATAGCCTTTATAGTGGGAGAAACACAAAAAGTATGCCAAGAAGCTTATAGGAAAATAAAAATAGATTACGAAGATTTACCTGCAGTATTTGACCCAGTAGAAGCAATGAGGGAGGAAGCTCCAAAAATACATGGAGATTCAAATATAATATATCATTATAAATTAAGGCATGGAGATATTGAAGAAGGGAAGAAACAATCTAAGTACATAGTAGAAAATATATACAAGTCTCCAATGGTTGAGCATGCTTTTTTACAACCAGAAGCTGGACTGGGTTATCTAGAGGAAGATGGTACTGTTGTTGTGGTCATTGCTACCCAATATCCCCACTATGATAGGGAAGAAGTAGCCATTAATCTAGGATTACCAGAAGAAAAGGTAAAGATTATTAATACAAATGTTGGTGGTGCCTTTGGAGCAAGGGAAGACATATCAGCTCAAATTCATTTAGCCTTAGCTGCCATGGTACTAAAAAGACCAGTAAAGGTTATTTTTAGTAGAGAAGAATCCTTCATAGCACATTCCAAGCGTCATCCAATGATAATGAAATATAAAACAGGGGCTGATGAAAATGGTTATCTTCAATATATGGAGGCAGAGATAATAGGAGATTCAGGGGCTCACTGTTCTTGGGCAATAAATGTTCTTAGAAAGGCAGGTGTTCACGCCACAGGTCCCTATGTTATACCAAATGTAAAAGTTGATACTTACGCAGTATATACGAACAATCCATTTACTGGAGCCATGAGGGGCTTTGGTGCTACCCAAGTACCTATAGCCCATGAACAGCAGATGGATGCTTTAGCAGAGAAACTCGGTATGAATCCAATAGAATTTAGGATGAAGAATATCTTCAGAAAGGGTTCTATGACAGCAACAGGACAAATCCTTACAGACAGTGTACCTTTAGATAGATGTATTGAAGCAGTAGATGAAAAACTTAAATTCTCCCAACTATGGAAGGAGGTAAAATAATGAAAAAGAGAGGTATTGGAGTAGGAGTTTCTTTTTATGGTACTGGTTATGGAAATGGGTTTCCAGATATATCAAGGGCCATAGTTAGGCTTCTTCCTGGAGGAAGAGTTGGAATTTACTGTGGAGTAACAGAAGTAGGACAAGGTGCAAAAACAGCCATGATTCAAATAGGGGCTGAAACCCTCGGACTTACAGAAAAAGACATAGATTTAATCCATGAAGATACATCTTTAATGCCTGATTCAGGTACTGCAGCAGCTACGAGACAAACATACAATACAGGTAATGCTATAAAAGTTGCTTGTGAAAATATGAGAAAGGAACTATTTGAAAAGGCAAAAATAGAGCTTGAATTAAATTCAACTGCAGGCTTAGTACTGGAAAATGGAGAGGTAGTATTAAGCTTTTTCCCTCAAAAGCGTATATCCTTTAAAAGATTAAGTGAAATTTATAAGGATGAAATAATAGAAGCTGGAGGTGAATTTGTAGCTCAAACAACAACTATGGATCCGGAAACTGGTCAAGGTGCACCTTACTGGCCATATACCTTTAATGCTTGCGCTGTAGAAGTAGAAGTGGATACAAATACAGGTATAGTAGATCTTTTAAGGGCAGTCTTTGCTCAAGATGCAGGTAGGGCCGTAAATCCACATTTACTAGAGGGACAAATGGATGGTGGCTTTGCCATGGCTTTAGGATATGCCCTATTTGAGGACTTGAAGTTAGAAAATGGAGCAATGAAAAATAATAAGTTTTCCAAGTATTTGATACCAACTGCTATGGATATGATAGATGTAGAAAAGATTATCATAGAAGACCCAGAAAACACTGCTCCCTATGGTGCTAAGGGTATAGGTGAGCCAGTGATGATACCAATTGCTCCAGCCATATTAAATGCGATATATAACGCAATAGGTATTAGAATTACAGAACTACCTGTAACCCCAGAAAACCTAATGAAGGCTATTAGGGAAGCTGAGGCAAATAAGCAAAACTAGGGATAAAAGGAGGCCAAAAATGAATAATAAACTAAGAAGTTACTTCCAAATATTTCTCATTTCTATTATCTTTCTTTTCACAAGCTTTCTTATAGCCTATTATCTAGACAGTATGGTCTTGAGCTTCTTAGGTATTATAGGACTTTCCTTGGTGCTCACATTAATTTTAATGAGATTTAAGGATAATAAAGAAACTGAAGAAATCATAAAGTATATTTCAAATATAAACAATTTAGATTTTTTCATTCCACAGGATGTAGATTTGTCAGAGGAAGCAAGGGAAAGAATAAACAAAGTCCATAAGCGAATAATGGATAATTTCAAAACCCAAATAAAGATATCCACTGATATATATAATATTTGTGAGAGATTGAATTACTTGGCTACAGAAAGCTTGACTTCCTCAGAAACTATTGCTTCTTCTGTTGAAATAGCTGACACAAATACTCAAAAGCAATGTGAAATGCTAAATGATACAAATGATTTAGTTAATACAGTATTTAAATCTTTGGAAAACATTAGTGAAGATGTAATAGATAAAATCCTATTTATATCAAACTCCATTACATCTGCACAAAAAGGTATAGAAGGCATAAAAGATATTGAAATTAAGGTAAAGAACTCTAGGGATATGCTACAAAACATCTCCAATAAAATAGTAGAGCTAAGAAATTATTCCCAAGAGGTAGTTTCTTTAGTTGATTTGATTAATAGTATATCAAGCCAAACTCAAATGCTTTCCTTAAATGCAGCAATTGAGGCTGCAAGAGCAGGTGAACATGGCAAAGGATTTTCAGTAGTTGCCATGGAGGTAGGGAAACTTGCATCAGAAACGGAAAATGTCTCCAAAAAAATTGAAGAGGTAATTTATACTTTATTGGAAGAAATTAATACTATCTCAAAATCTATGGGAGATGAAATGAATCATATGGATAGTAATTATTGTGTTTTATCTGAGACAAATAAGGATTTTGAAGCTATAGTTGAAACCCTAAATTTAGGAAAAGAAAGTTTAGAAGGAATAAAAACTGCTACCAATGAAAATAACTCCATGATTGAAGAAATAGCATCAAATATAACTACCATTACAGAGTTTTCTAAGGGAATTTCTGAAAACATGCTAGAAACAACCCATCAAGTAATGGAGCAACATAATACATCTAAAGAGCTATATAGTGCAATGGAAACCATAAGTGCACATGTTTATGATATGCAGCAATTTGTAGCAGGTAAGGTCATGGAAGAAAAAATGTTAAAACAGACCTATAAGGTAAGGGAATTCTTTATGAGTCAAAGTAATATAAGTGATTCCATGATTAAAGAATTATTAGAAGATTTGGGAGTAGACGCCATTTATATTACAGATTCAAATGGTGTTGTAAAATATACAAATGAAAAATCAGCTATTGGACTTAATTTATACGAGGCTGATCCAACCTTCGGTGATTTCAGAAACAAAAAAATAGAGTATTTAGTTACCCCAATTAAACAGAGGGTAGAGGACGGAAAATTATTTAAATTTTTAACTGTATCAGATGAATCAGGAAAATTATATGAGGTAGGTATGGCGCTAGAATCTTTGATTAAGGATATATAGTAGGGGATAATATGATTATTGGAATTATACTTGCATCTGGCTTTTCCAGAAGGATGAAGAAAGATAAACTCTTATTGGAGGTAGAAGGAATCCCTATAATTGAAAGGGTTATTAAAGCATGTAGAGAGTCAAATTTAGATGAAATTATCTTAACCTATAGAAGGAAAGAAGTAGCTAATATTGGAGAAAAATATAATATAAAAACTGTCTACAACGAAAATGCACACCTAGGACAAAGTGAAGGAATGAAGCTAGGAGTTAAAGAAGCCAAAGAAGCTTCTGCCTATATGTTTTTCGTAGGAGACCAACCCTTCATTACATCTGATTTAATTAATAGGCTTATAGGTGAGTATAAGAAAAATAAATCGGAGATTTTAGTACCTTTTTATAAAGGAAATAGGGGTATGCCAACTATTATTTCATCAAATTATAAAGATGAGCTTTTGGAAATCACAGGAGATAAGGGAGCTAGGAACTTAGTAAATAAGTATATTCATAAAGCAGATAAATTCTTTGTGGAAGATGACAGACTAGGTATGGATATAGACACTATAGAAGACTTGGTTTTGTAGAAATTCTACAAGGAAAAATTGTTAATTATATGCTAAAATAAAATATCTAAATTATTAAGCGGTCTTTTTCGCTAGATAAAGGGGGATTAATATGGAAGACAAAAAATATATATTGGCAGTACCTAATTTTAGTGAAGGAAGAAGAGAAGAGGTAATCCAAGCCATTACAGGAGTTTTTAAAGATCGTGAGGGAGTAACTCTAGTAAGTGTAGAACCTGAACATGACTTTAATAGGACCGTAGTTACTTTACTTGGGGAGCCAGGGCCATTAAAAGAAGCCTTAATTGACATGGCTGGTAAATCCTATGACTTGATTGATATGAGAGAGCAAGAAGGTTCCCATCCTAGAATTGGAGGACAAGACACAATACCACTATTTCCATTTAGAAATATTTCCTTAGAAGAAACAAAAGAACTTGCAGAGGAAATAGGAGCAGAACTATTTGAAAAATATAAGGTGCCAATTTACTTTGCTGGAGCCAATGCTAGAACAGAAAATAAGAAGAGCATCTCCTTCATAAGACAAGGCCAATATGAAGGATTAAAGGCATTATTAGAAGACGAAAGTCATCCTGACTATGATGAAAGAAAACCAGACTTATCAGTTGACGGAAAGTTAGACCCAAAATATGGAGCCACCATAGTTTCTGCTGATATGGAAGGCTTAACAGCATATAACGTGTTTTTAGCAACAGAGGATGTTAGTATTGCCAAGCAAATAGCCAAGGCGGTAAGGGGGCCAAGCGGAGGATTTTCAACAATAAGAGCAGTAGGTATCAAGTTCCCTGAAAGAGACGGAGTAGTAGTATCCATGAATATGTTTGATTGTGCTCAAACACCATTATATAGAGCCTTTGAATTAGTAAAATTAGAAGCTCAAAAATATGGAGTAGCAGTTACAGGCTCAGAGCTTGTAGGGCCAGTAAAATTAGAATACTTACTTAATAACCTAAACCATTATTTAGGATTGCAAGGACTTAGATGGGATCAAATATTGGAGACCCATTTAATGAAATAGTAATGACATGATACTTCCAAAGTAAACAATCTAATCACTATAATTAGGTTGTTTACTTGGAGGTATTTTCTTAATTATCAATATATCATAATTAATTGAAAAATATAAAATTTCAGACTGTACATTTTTATCTATAGCTTGTATAATATAATAGTGGTGTATTTTATTGATAAATAATTACCGATAAATCTAGGGGTTAAGGCAAAACTTTAAAACCAAGTTAAGAATATTTGAACGGTATCACGACCGAAAAAAATGTGGGGTGGTAACATGGGAAATTTTCTGAATAGGGAGTTAATTCGTATTATTAAAAAACAAAATGCCAAGATTTCTAAATTGCAAAAGAGAATGTCTTTAGATTTCGGGACAGGGGTTTTGAATAAGGAACAAGGTTTTATTAGACTTAAAAAGGAAATGAAGATATGCAAAAAGAAAAAAGTGCCAATGTCAATTGCCTTTGTAGATGTTGATAGCCTAAAGAAAATAAATGACAATTATGGTCATTGTGAAGGAGACAGGGCCCTCAATATTATTGCAACTATTATGGGAAGGAATATAAGAAAAGACGATTTCGTATTTAGGTATGGGGGAGATGAATTCATAGTTGTTTTTAGGAATTCAAATATAGAAGAAGCAAAAGAAATCTGGGATAGGGTAGTTGATAGGATTAATGAGGTAAACTTCAAAAGAAAGCTCCCATATATGATAAGTGTAAGTGCTGGTTTTGCTGGATACAAAGAGAATACAAGTATTAGAGATTTAATTGAATATGCAGATAAGAATATGTATAAAAACAAAATGTTTAAGTATTATAAATATGCTTAGGAAATATTGATATCTTGCTAATGTATAATGAAGGCCTTTTTGGATATGATAATTTTGAACCAGGAGAAGGAAAGTGAAGGACCAAATAACAACACTCCAAGAAATAAAAGATAAGGTAGCTAAATTTGTAAAAGATAGGGATTGGGAAAAATTCCACAGTCCAAAGAATCTTGCCATGAGTATAGCCATTGAAGCCAGTGAGTTGATGGAGATATTTCAATGGCTAACACTAGAGGAATCCTGGGAGATAATTAATTCCGATGAAGGGACTCATCTCAGAGAAGAACTTTCAGATGTTATCATTTATTGTATATCATTAGCAAATCAATTAAATATAGATATATCTGATTCAATAGGGGATAAAATAAGAAAGAACTCAATAAAATATCCAGTGAAAGCAAACAAGGAGGACTAAAATGGCAGAAATAAAATATGAGATTATAAAGAGCTTAGGAGTATTGTCAGAGTCAGCAAAGGGCTGGACAAAGGAAATTAACCTAGTATCGTGGAATAATTATCCTCCAAAGTATGATATAAGAGAATGGGACCCAGAACATATAAAAATGGGTAAGGGAGTTACTTTTACAGTAGAAGAAATAAAGATATTAAGAGATATATTAAATGAATTGGACTTGTAATTTTAGTTGTATGACCCATCCTACTAAAGAAGAGGGCATTTATACCCCTTTATGGGGATTATATTCTACCTATAAGGAATTGAAAAAGGGGAAAGTAATAGTACTAAACTATTATTACTTTCCCCTTATATGGTTGCATCATAGATTTTAAGGCATCTATGTTATTAAATTTTCTATCTAACCAGTATTTCTCCATTCCCTTAGGTATAATCACAGGCATCCTATGATGGATTTCCTTCATATGTTCATTTGCTTCTGTAGTTACTATGGTAAAGGCTTCATATAGCTTACCCTCTTTGTCCTGAAATGTATTATATAATCCAGCTAAGGAAAAGATATCTTCTTCAATGGAGATTCTTCTTTTTATTTTCCTACCATCTATATTTTCCCATTCAAAAAAGCTAGTTACAGGAATTATACACCTCTTATTAAAAAAGGCATACCTAAAGGAGGGCTTTATATCTACTGTTTCTGCCCTAGCATTAATTATAGGTCTTTTTGTAAATTCAAAGGTAAATCCCCATTTCATCATTTTTACTTCATTATTTCCATTATTTATTACAATAGGGACTGAATTTGTAGGGAAGACTTCCTCTTGACCTTCGAAGTCTCTTGTACTCCTACTTGCCTTATATCTTTCTATAAGCACATCTATACTTGCATCTAAAGAATACCTACCACACATGAAATCACCTCTATCTCAAATTAATTTTACCCAACAAACTCATGTTTAACAATATTATGGGAGATTTTACTTAAAAAGGAGAAAATTAAAGGATTGAGTCCTAAATTTATGATATAATAAAAAAGGATTTTCTAAATATAGGAATAAGGGTAGAAGGAGGATTAAAGGAATTGCATTTACATTCAGACTTTATTAAAGAAGAAAAAATACATATAGATAATATACCAGCAATTTTGTTTAGGCCTAAGGAGGAAAAGGAAAAGTTTCCAACGATTATTTTTTACCATGGCTGGAGTTCAAACAAGCAGGCTCAAAGGATAAGGGGACTAATACTTGCTACGGTAGGCTTTCAAGTCTTAATACCTGATAGTATTTACCACGGGGAAAGAAACCCCATTGATTATTGGAAAAACACCTATTACTTTTGGGAGGTTGTATTCAAAAATTTAGATGAATCCAATATATTGATTGAGGGATTGGTCAACAAGTACAAGGCAGATCCAGATAGGATATCTTTAATAGGCCATTCCATGGGTGGCTTTACTTCAGCAGGAATATTTGCTAATAATCCTAAAATAAAATCAGCTGTCATCTTAAACGGATCTTTTACATGGGAAAAATACAACGAAGGTTTAGTAAGAAGACTGGATTTAGAGGTGACAGATAAATTGCATGAAATAGGAGAAAGGGCAAAGAAACTTGATCCATTTAACAAGCTAGAATCTTTAAAAGATAGACCTATTCTTATGCTCCATGGTAAAAAAGATAGTTTGGTGCCTATAGATAATCAGAGCTTGTTTTACCAGAGGATAGAGCCTTTATACAGGGATAAAGAAAAAATAAAACTAATTGAATATCCAAACTTAGACCATTATGTAACTACCAATATGATGGAAGAAAGTATTATTTGGTTCAAAAAATACGGCATATAAGTTTATATACCGTATTTTTTTGTTTTTGGGTCTAGAAACATTTCTAACTCTGGTGGATTGAATGTAAAGTATACAAAGATATATCCTATTAATAGAAAAAGAATTAATCCAATTGTTTCTAAGACTTTATTAATATGAACCTTCATTAATCTAATGCTAATAAGCTGACAGATTATTGCACCTAGTATAAAGGAGCTTATATCAATGAGAAAATTAGCCTTTTTCGTAATAAGGGTATAGGAGTAAAAGACTATTATTATGAAGAGCTCCATAGAAATAATTCCTATAGCCTTGGGAAGAAAAAAGCTATTTACTTTACCTCTAAGAAACCAATATTCCACAATTGAATATAGTAATAAAGGGAAGTAGCCTAGTTTTAAATGTTCCCAGAGACTTTCATTTACAGGACTAAAGGCACCGATTACTGGGGATTTTCCAGATAATTCATAGGTAAAGTGAAGTAATGAACCAACTACTACTATCCAAACTATTCCATACATTTCCCATTTCCTTACTTGTTCAAAACTATTAAACATAAAACCCCTCCTAGGAGTATTATTGCCAAAAAAGCAAATTAAATGTTAAAGGCTTGGGATTAGTGATATAAATATTATAAGAGGTGTTTTCTACTATGGGATAAGTTAGGAGTGAGTTATTTGAAAATTGGAATGAGAAAACCTAGTTTAAAAAAGAGGATAAGGGCCCGAACTAGCCTAAAAAGACAAATAGTCCATAGGGCAGGCTTAAAAATGCCTCGGGGTTATGGCTGGGTCAGAAACCCTAAAAAGTACATTTATAACAAAGTCTACAAGAGGACTAGCTTTGATGCCTTGAAAATTTTGAAAAAATTATTTAAATAAACGCTTAAAATATCATCTTCTCATATTGGTACCGAATAGAAGCTAGTATTTCCAAGGTTTTAATGGGTTTGAAGATTTCTCCTTTAAAAAAATGCTATTGCACAAAGATTGGGAAAAAAATAACTTGTTTGAATATTCTGTTTACTTCCTTTATAATAGGGGTAAGGTTATATTACGCAATGAATAAAGGGGGAAATTTTTGTGAATATCAGCGGGCTCATAAATGAATATGGAAGAAAGTATTCGCCTTACATGGGTGATTTAGTTAACCACCTGCCCATGATTCAAATCGCCTTGTTTAATCTTTATGGAGATTTGGATAAGGTAAAAAACTTTACTGAAGCATATGTTGAAAAAGAAAAGATTGACCTTGTAAAAGAGGAATATCCAGTAGTAAGTTCCATTGAAGAAGCTTTAGGAAATCGAGAATTATATGAATCATGTTTAGTACTAATTAATAAGGAAATCAAGGAAAAAGGCGTAGAAGAAGTTCTTAGAAGGATACTAAATACCTACCCATTAGGCCTATCATCAGGTTTGTTCCATACTATTATTAGGGTAGCATATGCTGTAGAAGGCTATAAGGCTGATAAAGATTTAGAAGAGGAAGTGGCTAGGGCACTTGCCTATTATATAACTGCCTATAGGGAAGGAAAAGTATTTACTAGGGAAATCCATGGATATGATATTATTGAAGAAATGGAAGCTTTAATAAATGATCCAAATATCAGCAAGATTCGTAACTCTGAAATTACTATGGGGCAAAAACTCAAGACCCTTTATAATGATGAGGAATATTTGAAGACAGGCTTTATTATTGAAGGGGAGGAAGTAAATAAGGTTAGATTTTTACTCAATTTAATCTTGCCTGCCTTTGTTAATTCAAATGACATGGTAATTCTTCACTGTATAACGGGCTTACATGCAGTAGTAGCCCTGAAGGATTATTTTGATGATTTCGATAGAATATTAGACATCATTACTTCTTTCATAATAACTCATTTGTTGACAGTAGATAAATTGGATTTTACCAATGGAAATAATACCTTCTTGGATTTTTCATGGCGTCATATTATCTGTCTATGCAAGGATGAAACCGATGTTCATGCTTTAAAACTTACTTACAGTTGCTATGAGCTTGGGAAGACCCACGATACAGTAGGACTAAAAAAAGCAATAAAGAAAAGAATTTTCGGATAGGAGATGGATGTATTCCATCTTTTTTTTTGATAGTTATATATCTTTAGATAATAAAAAAACCAATCCATAAAAAATAGATTGGTTTTTTTGGCTATTAAAATTTCTCATAGTGTATTTTTTCGTAAGGGAGAGCTTCAATACTGTGTGGACTTTTCTCCTCTTTTTAGAAGAAGGAGAAGTTAGGGCCCCTTGTAAGATTTTTTCTAATACTTCTTTTTTAATTTCCTTATCCTTATATTTTCTAATTGTTCTTCTATTGAAAAGTAGTTCTATCATAAACTTTCCCTCCCAGTTCAATCTTAGATTTATTATACCATATAAGGGGAGAAAAATTGAATCTTTAGCTATTGGGGATTCAAAAGAGGATAAAGAAACAATTTTTAATATAAATAGTAGGACATAATTCCTTAAAATATTGAAACATGTTATAATTATATCGAAATTAGTATATATTTAAGGACTTGTGTCCTTTATAATGTTCTTGACTAAATATATAATTTAAGGAGTGGGATATTTGCATATTATTGAAATTATTGAATCTAATAGAACAATTAAAAATATGTTAAGAAATTGTCCCTATGAAATCTTAAACAAATGGGAATTTAAAGAGTATGAGAAGGGACAGATAATTTGCTATCAGAATATGAAATATGACTACTTTCAAATAATAGTAAAGGGATATGCCAATATCTCTATAACTGCAGAAAATGGGAAAAAATATTCTCAAGCCATTTATTCCAAGGGAGATTATTTCGGAGAGTTGGAGATATTTGATAGCAAACCTTATATTTGCTCAATAGAAGCTCTTACGGATATGGAAATTATCCGTATAGATAGGGAGAATTTTTTAAAATGGATTGATATGGACAGGCATTTTTCCATTTATATTACTAAGACTCTCTGCAATAACTTTTATAATCTTTCTAAATTAGCTGGTGATAATACTCTATATTCTTTAAAATACAGGATTTGCAATTATCTATTATATAGAGTAGATACAGGAATTAAAACTGACAAAGTTATAAAGATTGAAGTAAATAAAGAACAATTAAGTGAACAGTTTGCAGTTACCTCAAGAAGCATCAATAGAGTGCTGAAACAGTTAAAGGAAAGTAAAATCATAACTGTAGATAACAATTATATAAATATAATTGACCTTGAGGGCTTAAAGAATGAAGAAAACTTGAGCAGAATGGAATAATGGTAACAAAATTGGAATAGTTTTTTAATAATAAATATATAAG
>JAAYQJ010000122.1 GCA_012519355.1 Tissierellia bacterium
TCACTGCCAATCTATTATAAGTTTCTTGGATCCTATCAAATAAACTCTCAGGCAGTTTCAACTGTTCCAATTCAATACCAGTATCTAGAAGTCTACATCTAGAACCCATATATACTTCCTTCATATAGGTTGAACCATAGAACCAATCTCCCTTTATAGTGGCTATGATGGATAAGGTACCTGATGAAAGGGAGGGGGCAATATATGGTTTAAACCCAAAACTTCGTATTATCTTGTTTGCATTTATGGTCTTTTCAGTTAAATAAGAGGATATTTCTTCATTGTAATTTTCTATACTATCAGCAACTATCAAGCCCTCTCCATGGGGACCGAATAATCTGCCTTCCTTAAGGAAATGTAAGCTATCTGGTGATTGTTCAGCATAATAGGAGGCCCTGCCATTCATAACCCCCAGCCCATAACCTATTATCTGGTCTGAACTCAAGCCATGAAAATCCAAATTACCTTCTTGGTCCTTATTGCTTTCCAAAAAGACAACTTTACACAACAAATCAACAGGGTCGGATACTACTGCGAAAATACCTTGAAATTTCTTATCTCTTGCCAGTTTTGCATATTCACCTATTATTTCAGAGTTAGACTCAAACTGGACCATCCTTACATCCTTCACATCACTGCCAACAGCCGGTACTCCCTTAGAGGCAGAGAATATAAACATATCACAATCAAAGATTTCATCCTTTTCAATGGGAAGGACTTTGGGAAGTTTTAATTTACATGAGGGGTCCTTTATCTGATTTAATTCATGTTCCCATCTATTAAGTCTATTAATATTTCTATCATAGATGCCAATTTCACTTATACAATCACCAGCTAAAAGTTTTAGACCAATGGCTAGGGTACTTCCCACATCTCCTAGGGCAAGGAGGTTTACCCTCCATTTGTCTTTAGTTTTCTTGTCTAAGATATTCTTCCAGTTGGGATAACCAGTATTTATGCAAGCAATTTCTCTCTTATCTATTTTATCTAGGAGCCACTTGGCCACTTTTTTCCTATAATCAAACTCATCTAATTGTATAAGATTTAATCCCTCTTCTTTAATGAATAGTAGGGAAGGATTAGATATGGTAAAGTATTTTCTTGAATTTAAAGGAGAAAACCTATTTAAATAATAGATAATCCCTTTTCTATTTTTTATTTCCTCTACTGATACTTTAGTTAAATCCTTATAATCCAGTAGGGAAAAAAAGTAATTGTCCTCATACTTATAATACTTAAATTGAATATCCATTTTTCACCCCTTATCTATTTACTATATTTTCTAATCTCTTTAAGATTTCTAAATCCTTTTCTATATAGGTAGAAGGCTTTATATTTTTATCTATATAGAAGTTCCTGTGCAGGTCTGGATACCTAGGTAGAATAATTATTTCCCTTAAGCCTCTTATATTGAGATTTTTCTCATTTATAGATTGGTAAACTTCTTCTATGGTTTTAAATATGTCTAAGCTATTTAAGAGGCAAACTTCCGATAGCTTATAGATGGCTTGGTTTTTAGTATTCTTTATAAATCTAGGAGATACATAGGGTAAAATCATATTTATACTAGGTATGGTAGTAGATTCTAGGTTTTTTCTACTAACCATATCTCCACCTATAAAGGGATACTGGCTGCTTTCATTAAACCATAATTTTAGATTAGGTACAAAATAAGCATAATCTAAATCTAGATCTTTAATGGCACCAATTTCCTTTCCTTTACCGGTTAATATACCTAGGATTACTTTTTTTATGGTAACTCCTTCTTTTCTTAGTATAGGCTCTATTACATTTATCCTATAGCCCTTATGGAGTAAGTCATCTACTAGTATAATTCTCCTATTAAATGATTTTAGGACCTTTGCCTGGTCTTCTAAGGAAAGGTAATAGGGTGATGATTCAATGGTAAAGTCCACTATATTTGGTTGAAAGACTTTTTCTGTATGCATGGTTTTAGTAACGGTATTAGGGATTATACAGCCATTTAATATGGAGCCAAAGGGGACACACATATTAGGTCCTAGTATCCTATTTTTGTCCTGTATAATACTTACTTCATTTGCCTCACAGATCTTTTGTATCAGTTTACTATAGATCATATCCTTGTTGTAAGTAATCAAAAGCTCACCAGGATATAGGTTGGATAAGGCTGATTTTAGTTTTTTTCTAGTATCACTTATAATATTCAAAACTCTAGGATTATCGTTATAAGGTGGTTTTAACATATTTTCTATATCTAAGTTTAAGGTCATAGGGCTGTTCATATCCACCATAAACAAGGGGTTCTCATTATAGGTATAATCTGTTTTTAGAAAACCTTGAAGGAGTAAGTGTTCTTCCACATTTATATTTCTATCTGCCAATAGTTTATTATTAAATAATGAGTAGTTATAATCCCTGTTAATTGCCAAGGATAGGGTCTCATTTAAGACTATTTCTATTAGGTGTTCATCATTGTCCAATGCCATAAGGCCAGAGATTAAAAGGGTCCTCCCCTTAACATTTCTTCTTATGAAGTCTGTTATATTGGTGTCTTCAAATTCTTCATACAACATATTTTGTCTTACCCAGTAAAAGGTGGAGAAACCTAGTAACCTATTGTCCTCAGCATTTCTAACAAATAATATTCTGTAACTAAGCTTTTTACTTAGGGATTCTAAGTGGTCATAATTGATTAAAGGCCCAAAGGTCTTCCTTATTTCTTCTATGGTTTTATAATCTATACTCCTAATAACATCTATTTCTATAGTCTTAGATTGAAATAGGGTTTTATATTGGGGTGCCCTTAAATATAGGTCATTGTCATAGATATAGGACATGGCCAAGGGATCCATAAGCCTTGAAATATCCCTATTTAAATCTATATTTTCCCTTATTTGAGTAGAGCTAATATCCTCATATCTAGGGGGGAGGGTTAACCTAATGGTTTCACCACTAATCTTACTTATACTTACTTCTAACTTCTTCTCATCGTCTTCTTGGGAGTTACTTGTTTTTCTATCAAAGATTATGTGAGGGAAGGTTAGTATGTTGGTGTTTTTTTCATATGCTGATGCATTAATTAAGACATCTGAACCTACTACAATATAAACCTCCTGGTTAGGGAATAAGCTCCTTAGCTTATTTAAATCCTCCGGGTTACTAATATTAATTGGTATATTCTTTGGAAATAGGTTTATATTTTTTTCATTTGCCACACTCATATTGATAATATTTCTTCTAAAGGAATGAGGCTCAGTCCTTTTAGACCAAGAAAACTCATCCACTGCCAAATATACTTGAAAACCCAAATCCCTTATTTCTATGGCTATTTCCTTGTGGCTTAGGGAGAAGGGATCGAAACTTCCTGGGAAGAAAGCGATTTTTTCTTCCTTACCAGTATCTATTGGGCCAAAATAAAACTCATAATCTGATATAAATTTATATATGTGGTTCAAGGAAGAAACATCATTGTAAAAAATGAAATCGTCTTCTTCCTCGAAGTTTATCAAGGTTAGGACTTTTTTGCCTATTATGCTAAAGGTATAGTACTTATTTTCCAAGGATAACTTGTTTGATTTAAATAGACTTGCCCCAATTACCCTCAAGGCTTCACTTCTAATATCTTGCTCATAGGAGGCCATTCCAATGGCTAATAGGCCAAGAAGCCTGATGATTCTATCATTATTAGTTTTTTCATCTTCATTAAACCTATTTTTGTAAGTAGGATAGTTTTCTATGGCTATGGCTATGGTATTTAATAAGAGAATTACAACCCTTGGACTGGATACCTTAATCTTCTCCTCGAAATCATCTATTACTTCGTCTAATTCCTTAGGGGTTAGATATAGGAGTAGTTGCCCCAAATAATCAGGGATAAACTTTGTAAATTGGTAGCTCTCCATTTCTAAAGCCCTTAGGAGTTCTACTGCCACATCATTTCTCTCCTCAAGGGATAGGAGATGGAAAATATTTAATAAGGTTAAACCAGCATAATTTCTTACCCTTTCAATTGCACTTACCTTCAATAGATTACATAGGTGCATGGCAGTGTGAAGACCCTTATTAGACGGGTTTTGAACTACTTGGTCATATAAAGTATCTATATTGATTTTTTTCTTAACCCATTCCGTTGCTGTTTTTAAGTTTTGTAAGAATATTTCAGAAGTCTCTCCTTCTTCATAGTTTTGGCTTAGTTTTTCCATATAATTGGGAGACAGATTTATCTTTCTTCCAATAATATATTTTAGATAGTTTTCTGAAGGAATTTCTGACTTACCTAAGTGGGCTACTAGCCAATTTCTAATGGAAGCAATAAAGTATATATGCTGGGTCTTTACAAGCATTTGAGAAATTCCGTCTAGGGTAGCAAGTCTGACTTCAATATTGTCTGAGTCCAATTGTTTGATAGTATACATAAATAGGGTTTGAAGCCTTTCCTCATCTAAACTTTCAACAGGTATATAATCTGTGGTTTGGCATAAGTAGAATTGGGCAGCTGGTGAAAGTTCAGTATAGATATTATAATATTTGCTTATCACATCAAAATACTTAATATAATGGCTTTCCAAGGAGTTTTCAAATAGGGATTTTATCATATTCTTTAAATTATATAACCATTCCCTTTGGGTATCTGCAATTTTATGGTCAGGGAAGAGGAGCATATCTAAAAACTCATCTAGTAAATCCTCTGAATTACCTTGGAGCCTACATAAGGCAATACTCTTAGGCAATTCCTTCCTATACTCTTCATCAAATAGGGCAATTAATTTACCAATTAGGTCTGCAGCTTCCTTTCTGATATCTTCGCCTTTATGTAGAAGTAAATCCTTTAGGAAGTGGAGGGTCTTAATCTTTTGATTCTGAGTTAAATAAATGGAATACTCATCAAAGATTTTTAGAAAAAACCTTAACCTACGCCAATTAGTTTCCCCCCTAGCCATTTCTAAAATGGAATTAAAGGATATGTTGTCTGTTAACCTGGCCATTAATTTAATATTATGTTCTATGGATAAATGCTTTAGTGTTTCGATTACTTCCTTTTTATTCATTAGTTCATAAGGCTTTTTAGAGGATTTAACTAGTTTCCCAGATAGGCTGGTGTCTACACCTAAGGAAACTATATAATCTTCAAAGTCCTTTAGTCTTTTGTATACCTTTTTATACCTATTTTCTTTAGCACTATCAACATTATCCAATTTATTAAGTATTACCTCAAAGGATTCCTCTAGGGTAAAGATATGCATAGTATAATTCCCATTTTCCACCTTGTTTTTAACCCTAAAATCTGCATATATAAGTATAAGGGATTCAAGGGGGAGGGTCTCTAATTCCAAATCCCAGGTAGAATGATTTGTAGCTATATGGCCAATATCATCCATGGAAAACCTATTGAACCATTCCTCAGTATAGTAATAGTGTAGGTAGGGGACCCGGCCCATTTCCTCTTCTTGTACCCCATACTTTCCTATATCATGGCCTAAACTTGCTCCTACAACTATGCCTAAGTCTACAGGAAGCTTTAATTCCTTAAGCTGCCTTCCTATATGCATAGCTAGGTGGTTTACTCCAATTACATGATGGAGGGTATTATGATTTGTAATTGCCATATCTAGGTGCATCAATTCATTTATATAGCAGTTGTAGAAGACATCCTTAAATATGAAGTATTCCTTTGTAATATTTTCACCCAGTTCTTCCTTGGAGCTTAAAAAGGAGATTGGATGTTTCTTTATAAACTCATCTACTTGATAAATATCAAGGGAGATGATCTTTTGCAAGGTCCTTACATAGAACTCATATAGGGGGGCCAATTTTGGGTCAAAGCCATCTATGCCCTTATGGGGGAAGGATTTATTGTTAAGCCAATTATATATGGATATTAACCATTCCCTTTGTGATAAATCCCTATATTTATTAAACACTTGTCCAAAAAGTTCTAATAAAGAAAAGACAGAAAAGCTTCTGTCTTTTACGTAGGAGTCAAATTGTCTAAGAAACTTTTCATTATCAATAAATTGAGAAAGAGTTTCTTTATATTCAATTAAATAATCCTTATCCAATTCTTTTTTTAGAAAACCCATTACTGAATTAATCAATGTGAGAGCCTCCTTTTAATCTCTTCTCCAGTTGGACTAGTGGCTACACCACCTAAGGCTGTTTCCCTAAGGGCTTCTGGCATCATCTTTCCTACCCTGTACATTGTATCCACAATTTCGTCAAAGGGAACTAAGGATTTTACACCTGCTAAGGCTAAATCTGCAGAAATAAGCCCATTGACTACTCCGGAAGCATTTCTAAGGGCACATGGGTATTCAACTAATCCACCTATTGGATCACATACAAGGCCCATAATATTCACTAATGCAAAGGAGGCAGCATGGAAGGAGGCCTCAGGGCTTCCACCAGCCAGTTCTACTATGGCACCAGCAGCCATTGCAGCTGCTGATCCACATTCAGCTTGGCAACCACCTTCAGCACCGGAAACTGTAGCATTTTTAGCTATTATTTCTCCAATGCCTGCAGCTACGAAAAGTCCCATTATTACCTGTTCATCTGATAGGTTTAGTTTTTCCTGGGCAGATAAGAGGGCACTGGGGATTATACCAGATGCTCCAGCCGTTGGTGCAGCTACGATTTTTCCCATGGAGGCGTTTACTTCTGATGTAGATAATGCCTTTGCCATGGCAGAAATTATTAAGCTTCCAGTTAAGGTTTCATTAGATTTATTGTAATCAACTAATTTTTTTGCATCGCCACCAGTTAAACCACTGACGGATACTATTTCTCTATCTAAGGCAGCCTTGGAAGAATCCTTCATTATCCTTAATATATTGTACATTCTATCCATTAGATCTTCATAGGATGTTTTATTTGCTTTTATTTCTTTTTCTATGACTATTTCAGAAATTCTCTTGTTTTTTTCATTACAGAGTCTTAGTAGTTCCTCTGCCTTATTAAACATATTATCACCTCACTATGGGATTTATCCCCTTAATATAGATTATGTCTTCAGATTCACCTATCTCACTAATAATCTTGTTTTCAATAACTGAATCAGTTTCTACTACCATAGTAGCTATATTATCTTCTCTTGAAACCTTCATGGTAGCAATATTTATATCATTATTTGCTATAATAGAGGTGATTTTAGAAATCATTCCTTTTTTATCATGATATTTTATCAGTAAGGTTGGATAATCACCGCTAAATTCCACAATATTTCCATTAATATTGGTAATTAAAACATTGCCACCACCAATAGATGAGCCAATGATATAAGAATCCTTTTTATCCTTGGATTTAAAGACTATTTTCACAGTGTTTGGATGTTGATAACCTAAATCTGCCTCTATGAATTCATAGGCTATTCCTTGGGCACTGGCAATTTCAAAGGAATTTCTCAAGTTCTCATCAGATGGCCCCATACCCAAAACACCAGCTACTAAGGCCTTATCTGTTCCATGTCCCTTGTATGTCTTTGCAAAGGACCCATGTAGGTAAAAAACAACCCTATTGAAATCTGTACCTAAAATGTCCCTAGCGATTCTACCTATTCTAGCAGCCCCAGCTGTGTGTGAACTTGATGGTCCTATCATAACCGGACCAATTATATCAAATACTCCATAATCCTTCAATTTCATCACCTCATTCTTTGTTAAATAATTATACCATCTTTATACCCATATTCCAATGAAAATAATATATTTACCCTCCTAGTGTAATGTCTTGTTTACTATACCATTCTAAGGCGTCATAAAGATGTTGAGGTTTAAAATCTGGCCAATAATCATCTATTATATAGAAATCGGAGTATACTGATTGTAAAGGTAAAAAACCGCTAAGTCTTCTCCTGCCACCCCACCTTATTATCATATCAACCCTTGAAATATCACGGGATTTTATACAGGATAATGGATTGGCTTTATCCACTTTTAAAAAATAGTCTTTTAAATCCCATTGCCAGCCATAATTCACAAGGAAATTTACCTTTGTACCGCCTTTTCCAAACCTTTGCCTTTTTATTGTAAAGGGTAATAGGTCTCTGGGAAACATTTCAGATTCTGTATTTCCTAGGACCAACAAATCTGCATTCTCTTTTGCCAAGAGCTTAACTGCATCAACACAGGCTTTAGTAAAGGCTAGTCTTTGGGTTTTTGGTCTCTTTGTATTATCAACTGTAAACCCATAATAGGTAATCTCTTTTATTCCTATCTCCTCACAGAGCTTAAAGAGCTCAAGTCCCGGACTTAATCCTTTATCATATCCCTTTTCCTTAGTCATACCATGGTCTACTGCCCACCGCCTATTACCATCTGGTATAATGCCAATATGATTTGGAATTCTCATAGCCTACCTCCCATATATTGTTAATTTTAGTATTCCAAAAGGGAAAAAAAGAATGCATTAACTTTTAGACAAATACTATTTCTTTTGTTAAAATTATAGTATTAGAAGAAAACAGGAAATTAGATTGGTGTGGAGAGTTGTTATGATGAAGAAAATGTTTTTTTTAATCCTATCTATAGGCATGATTATCTTATCAGGCTGTGTAAAACAAAACTATAAAAGGATAATATCTGAAAAAGGTGTAGAGTGGGGAAGAGAGCCTGTTATACTTGATTCAGCTCCATATGAAATAAATTTAGAATTAGGCACAAGTGATATTTTCTATCCCTCATTTTTTCATAAGGGATATATATATGGACATATTAAAAAACTCCATGGAGAGGACCTTATAGATAGGAAATACCTATATAGGATAGATGTGAATAATAAGATATCGGAAACCATTAAGGAAAACTTTAACTCTCTTTCTGGACTAAAACCTATTGGCTTGTACAATAACCAGGTTTATACTGTAGACTATAGTAGGGGGAATAAGATATCCCCATTAACTAATCTATCATTATTATTATCTAATAATAGATATAGTAAGCTAGAAAA
>JAAYQJ010000123.1 GCA_012519355.1 Tissierellia bacterium
AATTTTGCTTTACCCATTTTATTTCCTCCTTATTATAGATTTAAATTATAGATTTAACATATAATAATCTCTAGTGAAGAGTTTTCTATTCCCATTAAGAAAACTCGCCCTGGTGTTTCATTTTCTCTAAAAAATTGTGGAGCCCACGACCGGACTCGAACCGGTGACCTCTTGCTTACCATGCAAGTGCTCTACCTCCTGAGCTACATGGGCATTTGCTCACTGTTAGATATTTTACTACTAGAATTTATTTTTGTCAAGCTTTAGTTAATCCATTGTAAACTAAAATTTTTTCTAATTTTTTCTTAACTCTCTGTAATGCATTGTCTACACATTTGACATGCCTGTCCAAGTCTTCTGCAATCTCTTGATAGCTCATACCATCAACATAGGACATGAAGACTTCCATTTCTAATTCTGAAAGGCTTTCTCCCATTTTTGTTTCAATTAAATCTAATTCTTCTTTTCCAATCATTAGCTCTTCTGGATCACATACCTTTATTCCTGAAAGAATATCTAGTAAAGTCCTGTCTGATTCTTCATTATATACAGGCTTATTTAAAGATATATAGGAATTTAATGGTATATGTTTTTGCCTAGTGGCAGTTTTTATAGCTGTAATTATTTGCCTAGTAATACAGATTTCTGCAAAAGCTCTGAAGGTAGTGTTTCTATCCCTATCATAGTCCCTTATAGCCTTATAAAGGCCTATCATCCCCTCTTGAATTATGTCTTCCTTATCTGCACCTATTAAGTAATATGATCTAGCCTTTAGCTTCACATAGCTTTTATACTTATAGATTAAATATTCTAGGGCTATATCATTGTTATTTTGTGCAGCGATTACGACGTCTTCATCATCCATATTTCTATAGGCATCTAATTCGCTCTTTTCCTTATGAAAACTTAGTTGCATTAATGGCCCCCCCAGCATAAACATGAATGCGATTCAATATAATTATATTTAACTAACAATTTTTCGTCAATACTATTCATTAGCTCTAAACCATTTGTTCAACTTCTCTATTGTTTCTTCATCTAATCGTCCTATTAACATATCGTTTTTCTTGTTTTCAGTACTTCTTTTTCTATTAATAAGTCTTTTTTCGTTAAAGATTTCTGCTTCTAATTCTCTAGATGAAATCCTGATACCACCCCTACCTAGTACGATTTGTTGTTCCATCCAGTCAGAAGTTGCTACCCTTACTCTTTTTGTCTTTCCTATTTCATCTAATTTTTTCTCTATATATTGATCTGCTGTTTCATTTTCCTTAGTATATACTATTTCCAAACCCTTGTAATTTTCCTTAGTGCCACTATTGCCCTTTACAAGATGTGCATCAAATACTAGAATAATTTCTATCCCTGAGTAATGTTTATACTCAGTCAAAATATCTTTTAGCTCATTCCTTGCTTCCTCTAGATTTACATTTTTCAATTCTTTAAACCTATCCCAAGAATTAATAACGTTATAACCATCAACAAATAAATACTCTTTTATTTTATGCCTTTTTCTAGCCATAGTTCTGTCTTACTACCTCATACATTAATATTGCAGCTGCATTGGAGGCATTAAGAGATGAAATCTTGCCCACCATAGGGATTCTTACTAGGACATCGCATTTTTCCTTGGTTAGTCTAGATATGCCTTTCCCTTCATTTCCTATTACCAAAGCTACTGCCCCTTTTAAAGATGTGTTAAAGTGCAAGTCTCCATCCATATCTGCACCGTAGAGCCACATACCCTTATCCTTTAGGTCATCTATTGCATTGTTGATGTTATTCACCTTGGCCACTAGTACATGTTCCACAGCTCCAGCGGAAGCCTTATATACAGTCTCATTGACTTGTGCAGATCTTCTCTTTGGTATAATTATCCCATGTACTCCAGCACATTCTGCTGTTCTGATTATGGCACCAAGATTGTGAGGGTCTTCTATTCCATCTAGTATTACAATAAAGGGTGATTCATCTTTGTCTTTAGCTTTATTAAATATATCATCTACTGTTGCATATTCATAAGAAGATATCAAGGCTACAACTCCTTGATGGGCTAGCCCCTTTGCTAAAGAATCCAATTTCTTTTTATCTACTTCTTGAATGACTATATTTCTTTCCTTTGCAATTCCTATGATTTTATTTATAGAGCCCTGCAAGTCACCTTTTAAAACAAATATTTTTTCCACTTCTCTATTGGCTTTAAGTACTTCTAGAACAGGGTTTCTACCAGCTACATATTGTAGTTCCATCTAATCACAAACCTTTCATATGTTTCTAAACTTTTCCCTAACTTCTTTAATCTTTCCACAAGTCATCTTGCCTTCTGGGCAAGGTCCTGTGATACATTTTGGCCCAGCGTTTTTAAATAATATTGGATAAACCTTCTTAACTTCTTTTAACATGGCGGTAGCCAATTCCCTTATCTCCCACTGTGCCCTGTTACAAGTTCTTAACCTAAAGAAATTCAGTAAAGATCTAGTATTCATTGTAAAAACTATCTTTGTTTCACAGGCGTTTGGGAAGATATACCTAGCATCCTCAATGGCTTCCTTTTCTGCCTTTAATTTTGCTTCTTTCTCACTGAGACCTTCTTCTAGATAATTTTCGTATAAATCTTCAAACAAGAGGTTAGTTATTTCATCATAGTGATGTTGACTTTCCTCCATGGATTTTACAAATAGGGCCTTTGCTATCTTATTCTTTTCAATGGCAGGTGGTATTATGTATTGGAATTGGTCTAGTTTTACATATCTTTGGGATTGTTGAGAATAACTGGCAATCCTGTGTCTTACTAATTGATGGGTTAATGCACGGGAAACCCCTTCTACCCCAAAGGTAAAGGTAACATGTTCAATAGGGCTTTCATGGTTTAAATCCATAAGTATGGATAAGAAAGACTCTATTTTACTTTCATCCAAACTATCTTCAATCTCACTAACACCTACTGGTGAATAACAAAGTCTTGCAGCTGCTGCAACTAGCTTTTCACCATCCGGAGTATACCTTAATAATTCAACCTTAAGCATACTAATCCCCCTTTTTCTTTAGTTAGTTATGGTTTTCAATAATCAGTTTAAAGATTTCTCCTATCCTTTCATTGTTTTCTGTTAAATATAGATAGCCTATTAAGGCCTCAAATCCAGTTGCATACTTATAATCTATTAGACTTGCGTTTTTAGCTACAGTATTAGACTTTGCATTTCTCCCCCTTATTACTACAGCCCTCTCCTCTTCTGTCAAATATTCTTCTAAGCCATGTACTATATCAGCTTGGGCCTTAGCCTTAACATACTGGGTTGATAGTTTATGCAAATCCTTAACTGGTATTTTTTTGCTTAGGACATAGGATCTTACCAGTAATTCGTAAACAGCATCCCCTATATATGCGAGATGCAAAGGAGATAGCATAGCTATGTCCTCTGCACTCAATTTATTAATCATTTCCCTATATATATTATTTCCCATATTTAAATTCTTTTCCATTTCACTCCTTCTTGTGTGTCCTCAAGGATTATTCCTCTTTCCTTTAGTTGGTCTCTTATTTCATCTGCTAATTTATAATTTTTGTTTTTCCTAGCTTCTGTACGTTTCTCTATTAAGTCTAAGATTTCATCTTCTAAAATCTCATCTTCTTTATATAAAACTCCAAGGACATTGGCAAGTTCCATTAGGATTTCATGTGCCCTTGTTACTAATGTTTTTGAAGTTTTTTCATCCAAATTAGTATTTGTATACTTTACTAATTCAAACATAGAAGCTATAGCATCAGCAGTATTTAGATCATCTTCCATAGATTCGATAAAACCCTCTTTGAACTTTTCTAATTCTTGAAGATGGGTTTCTTCTTCCCCATCTAAAGGTCTATCTTCACTCTTGTCTAAAAGATATTCTAGGTTTTTCTTCCCATTATATAGTCTTTCTAAGGCATTTTCCATTTGCTTCATTATGTCCCTAGTGAAGTTTATGGGAGTCCTATAATGGGCAGATAGTAAGAAGAATCTAAGAACTTCTAAATCGAATTCCCTTCTTATATCCTTAACCAATAGGAAATTACCTAGTGACTTGGACATCTTTTGATTATCTATATTTAACATAGCATTGTGTAGCCAATAGTTAGCAAAGGGCCTACCTGTTAAGGTTTCTGATTGGGCGATTTCATTTTCATGGTGAGGGAACTGCAGGTCTTCTCCACCTGCATGAATATCTATTGTGTCTCCCAGCAAGGTCCTAGCCATAACGGAACATTCTATATGCCATCCAGGCCTACCCTTGCCCCAAGGGCTTTCCCAATAGGGTTCACCTTCCTTTGCCTTTTTCCAAAGGGCAAAATCTATAGGATTTTTCTTTTCTTCATTAACTTCTACCCTTGCACCACTAATTAAGTCTTCGATGTTTTTCTTAGATAGTTTACCGTAGTCCTTTGCAGCATCTACATTGAAATAAACATTGCCATCTACATTGTAAGCTGCTCCCATTTCAATTAGTTTCTCAATGAAGTCTATCATAGGTTTAATAAATTCTGTAGCCCTTGGATGTATGGTTTTATCTTCCAATAGGTTTAGTCCCTTGGCGTCTTCTAAAAAGGCTTCTATATATCTTTCAGCTATTTCTTTAAAAGAAGTATTTTCTTCTTCAGCCCTATTAATTATTTTGTCATCTATGTCTGTAAAATTAACTATATATTTTACATTGTATCCTCTATAGATAAAAAATCTTCTTAGGGTATCAAATACTACCATTGGTCTAGCATTACCCACATGTATATAGTTATATACAGTGGGACCACAAGTATACATACTAACCTGTCCTTCTACCACTGGTACAAATTCTTCTTTTTTTCTAGTTAATGTATTGTATAATTTCATGGCTACCCTCCTTTTTTTTCAGTGAACAGTTGACAATTGACAGTGGACAATGTTACAGCCATGCTATAGGGTCATTATAAAAATCCTAGTTATTGACTTTCTGTAATTGTCAATTGTCAATTTCCCATTGTCAATTGGGTTAAGTTCACTTTTCACTAATCCCTGAATATTTATAAGTATTTCTCTTCTACGTATTCAATTCTCTTTATTATATTTTCCTTACCCAATAAGACTAGCACATTAACAAATTCCGGTCCATGGGTACTGCCTGTTAAGGCAACCCTAGCAGGCATAAAGAGGTTTTTCCCTTTAACACCAGTAGCTTTTTGTACTAGTTTCATAAAGCCCTTGGCATATTCTTCATCTAGTTCTTCTACATTATTCAATTCTTCTTTTATTGCACTTAAGACAGCAGGTACCTGGTCTCCTTTAATTACCTCTAGAGCATCTTCTTCTACTATATCTATATGTTCCTTAAATATGAAGTCTACTTTTTCTGGAATTTCTGCAATTGTATCTAGGCCTTCTTGAACTGTCTTTACCAACAATTCAAGCCAGGAATATTTTTCTTCTACAAATTTATAATCTATTAAGCCTGCTTCTTTTAAATATGGAATGGCCAGTTTAGTAATTCTTTCCACTGAAGAATTTCTTATATAATGACCATTTACCCAATTTAACTTATCTTTATCAAATATTCCACCTGTTTTTGATACCCTTTCAAAGGAAAATTTCTCTACTAATTCTTCCATAGAGAAGATTTCTTGATTATCTTCAGGGCTCCAGCCAACTAAGGCTAAATAGTTTACTATGGCCTCTGGAAGGTACCCCTTATCCCTAAAATCTTCTACAGCTACATCTCCATGACGCTTACTTAGTTTTTTCCTTTCCTTATTTAATACTGTTGGTAACTGAACATAAGTAGGTTTTTCCCATCCTAAAGCTTCATAGAGATATACATGTTTGGGAGTTGATGGTAGCCATTCTTCTCCCCTAACTATATGGCTAATCTCCATCAAATGGTCATCTACAACTACAGCCATATGATAGGTTGGGAAACCATCGGATTTTAACAAAACTTGGTCATCTATATCATTTGTATTTATTACTATGTCTCCTCTTACTAAATCGTGAAACTTTATGTCGTAATCATGGGGTAGTTTTAATCTAACTACATATTCTTCTCCATTTGCAATTCTTTCTCTAGCTTCCTCAATGGATACATTTCTACAAAGGCCATCATATTTTGGCACTAATCCCTTTATTTTTTGTTCCTCCCTAACAGCATCTAATCTCTCTTTTGTGCAGAAACAATAATATGCATATCCCTTTTCTATTAATTCATCTACATACTTCTTGTAAATATCTAGTCTTTTAGATTGGATATAGGGACCATAATCTCCTTTTTCAACAATCTTTCCATCTTCTACAAATACACCTTCATCGTATTCTACCCCTGCCCAATGCAAAGAGTTAATTAAGCTCTCAATGGCTCCTTCTACAAATCTAGTTTGATCTGTATCCTCAATCCTTAATATGAATTTTCCCTTATTATGCTTTGCATACAAATAATTATATAGTGCAGTCCTTAAACCTCCTATATGTAAATAGCCCGTTGGACTTGGGGCAAATCTTAATCTAACTTCCTTCAAAGCTTACACCTCCTGAATTAATTATCTTTATTATA
>JAAYQJ010000124.1 GCA_012519355.1 Tissierellia bacterium
AATTATTATTCAACTAAGAGGGAAATTTTATACATCTTAGTAAGAATAGGTTAATGTGAATACATTAAGAAAAAAAGAGTGGCAAGTTCACTCTTTTTTATAGGAATATCTTCACCTTAGCATTTTCTCTTATTTCTTGTAGATTATCATAGTATTTTTGCTCTTTTAAAAAGCTTACAATGCCTTCTTTTAATGTTTCAAAGGTGTCTCTCTTATCTTCTAGACGTATAATATGGTATCCAACTTCTGTTTTAACTAGGTCACTGGTCTCACCAGGATTTAAAGCAAAGGCTGCTTCCTCAAACTCTGCAATCATACTTCCCTTGCCAAAATAACCTAAATCCCCACCTAACATACCTGAAGATTTGTCAGCAGATAGTTCTTCAGCTAACTTTGCAAAATCTTCTCCTTGGTTTAACCTTTCCAATACTTTCCTACCCTCTTCTTCTGTCTTTACCAAAATATGACTAGCCCTAACAACTACTAAATCATCTTTGAATTCTTCAAAATACTTTTCTGCTTCTTCATCAGTAACTGTTGCATTTTCTAGAAAATGCTCCCTATGTTTATTAATCAGTAAGTCCTTTTTAATATTTTCTTCTAAGAATTCCCTTGTTATATTGCTGTCTTCCAAAGATTTATTAAAGGTTTCTTCTCCACCCATCATTGAAATGTACTGATTTATAACCAGTTGAAATTCTTCATCGGTAACCTCTATATTGGCTTTACTTGCTTCCTTAGCAATTAATCTTTCCATTATTAGCATTTCAAGTATGTCTTCTTTTAATTCTTCTACTCCAGTTTTTCCTGTTTCCTCGTTTATTTGCTCTAAAGCTCCTTCACCTAATTGTTGTTCACTAATACTTTTATAGATTTCAAATTTAGTATTAAATTCTTCCTCAGTAATACCTTCCCCATCTACTTTAGCTACTAATCCTTCTTCCTGTTGGCTACATCCAACAATAGCTAATGTAAGTACTATGACCACAAAAATGCTAAAAATTTTCTTATGATTTAATTTTAACAATTATAACATCCTCTCTTTATCTATTTGTAAATCCCTATCTATTATATATTATTTTTATCATGATTAAAACAATTAATTTTTTCAACTAGGGATTTTAATTCATCTAAAACCTTGTCTTTCCATCTAAACTTAAAGGCAGGTATCTTTGATAAATCAAAACCGACTTTCCTTCCATATTCATCTGATATATACTGTAAAAGCTCTAAGGATATATCCTCTAAAGTTCTAAATTCTAGGATAATTTCTTTATCTGATTGATGGATATCTTTAATTTTGTTTTTGCTGGCTAAATCCCTAATATAGGAAATATCCATTAGGTTATTAACCTCCTTAGGAATGTCACCGAACCTATCGATTAACTCATCTATTAAGTCCCTATAGTCATCTATACTTGAGATTGAAGCAATTTTTTTGTACATTTCAATCTTCTGCTCCTCATCTTCAATATATTTATGACTAATATAACCATCTACTTTAAGATCTGTCGTGGTATCAATCTGGTCTTCTACCTTTTCTCCCTTTAATCTCTTTATAGCTTCATGTAAATACTTTATATATAAATCATAGCCTATGGCTTCAATATGACCATGCTGTTCTGTCCCCAAGAGGTTCCCAGCCCCTCTTATTTCTAAGTCTCTCATGGCAATTTTAAAGCCAGATCCAAATTCTGTAAATTCCTTTATTGCCCTTAGCCTCTTTTCTGCTACTTCTGACAAGACCTTATCTTTCTCATATACAAAATACCCATAGGCTATCCTATTGGACCTACCAACTCTCCCCCTAAGTTGATATAGCTGGGATAGGCCCATTTTATCTGCATCATAGATTATTATAGTATTTACATTAGGTATATCTAATCCAGTTTCAATTATAGTAGTACATACTAAAACATCTATTTCCTTCTCTAAAAAGGAAATCATTACCTTTTCTAATTCCCTTTCACTCATTTGGCCATGACCTATACCAAACCTAACTTCAGGTACTAGTTTTTTGAGACTAGCAGTGATTTTATCTATGGTCTCCACCCTATTATATACAAAATAGACTTGACCACCCCTGGAAACTTCTTTTAGTATAGCATCCCTTATCATCTGCTCATTAAACTCAACTACATAGGTTTGTACAGGGTACCTTTCTTCCGGTGGATCTTCTATAACTGACATATCCCTAATACCGGATAAGGACATATGCAAGGTCCTTGGTATAGGAGTTGCTGTTAAAGTTAGGACATCTACTGTTTCTTTGAATTTCTTTAAGGTCTCCTTATGCTTTACACCAAATCTCTGCTCTTCATCTATGATTAATAAACCTAAATCCTTAAACACAACATCCTTAGATAACAACCTATGGGTACCTACTATAATATCGATAACACCATTTCTTAAATTATCTATGGCAAGTTTTTGATTAGCCTTAGTCCTAAACCTGCTTAACATATCTATTTTTACAGGAAAATTAGCAAATCTTTCTTTTAAGGTATTATAATGCTGTTGGGCTAGTATTGTAGTAGGCACCAAGAAAGCAACTTGCTTGCCATCCATGACAGCTTTAAAGGCTGCCCTTAAGGCTACTTCTGTTTTCCCATAACCTACATCTCCACAAAGGAGCCTATCCATTGGCTTTGGTTTTTCCATATCCTTCTTTATTTCAATAATACTTTTTAGTTGGCCTTCAGTCTCCTCATAGGGAAAGAGGTCTTCAAATTGTCTTTGCCATTCTCCATCCTCTGAAAAGGCAAAACCTTTATAGCTTTCCCTTTTGGCATAAAGCTCTAATAAATCTTGGGCCATATCCTCTACTGCCTTTTTTGCCCTTTCCTTTGCCCTTGCCCATTCAGTACTAGATAGTTTGTTTATCTTTGGTTTGATACTATCTGCACCAATATATTTTTGGATTAGGTTCATCTGGTCTATGGGCACATATAACTTGTCTTCACCCTTATACCTAATGGTTAAATAGTCCTTTTTGACTCCCTGAATATTTAACTGCTCAATACCCTCATAAAGTCCTATCCCATGGTTTTCATGCACTACATAATCGTTTATCTTTAAATCAGAAAGGTTAATGACCTTATCAGGCCCCTCCTTCTTTATTTTCCTGGCCTTTTTCTTCCCTACGCCGAAGATTTCCTTATCGCTGATTACAATCAATTTTAATTGAGTGTATTCAAATCCACCATGGATACTGGCAGGGGTAATAAAAATCTGGGAGGATTTGATTTCACAATCCCTATTTATCATTACGCTGGCTTCTATATCCATTGATAATAGGATTTTTCCTAATCTTTCTGCCCTTTCTTTAGTGCCAGACAATATTATAATCTTATAACCCCTATACCTATAGTGGTTAAGATCTTCCTTTAAAAGGTCCATTTGATTGTGATAGGGCTGCATACTTTTATTTGTAAAATTATATATGGATTTTGGATTAAAATTAATATTTCCTCTTAGTAAGGCAGAATTAGTAATACATGTCTTACTCTTTATTACATCTAATATATCCCTATAATCGTAAAGGATATTTATATGAGATGGTAAAAGTTCTCCTACTTCGTAAAGGTCTGTAAACTTAAACCTAAAATCTTCTTCTAAGTTCTTTGTTCTTTCATCTACCCTCTTAGGCTCATCTATAAATACTACAGCATCTTCCTTTAAATATCCTAAGATGGATGTTAATTTATCATCAGGGATGTAGGGTGTAACAATATCCCTATTGGATATAAAAAGATTCTCAGTTAAATATTCTTTATACTTATTAAATTTCTTCTCGATATTTTCCTTCCCTAAGGAGTCCTTTTTTCCCTTAGATAGAGCCTTCTTCATATCCTCTTCTAAGTTTTTTATCATAGCATCCCTATATTCATCTAGGATAAGGTTTTCCATTACAGGAGTAACAGTAGTACTTTCTAAGCTTTCAATGGATTTTTGGCTTATAGGATCAAAGGTACGTATGGAGTCTACTTCTATATCAAAAAATTCTATCCTATAGGGATGGCTGCTATAAGGAGGGAAAAAATCTAATATTCCACCCCTGATGCTAAATTGCCCCTTACCTTCTACCATATTTACCTTTTCATATCCCCCACCTAATAGGACTTCCTTCAAGAAGTCTAAATCAACTTCATCACCAATATTTATTTTTACAGTATAGGAATCAAAAATGCTTTTTGCCATAAGTTTATCCAATATGGCTTCTATAGAGGCAATTACAATAATATCTTCTCCATGAGTTAATTTTGTAATTACCTCCATCCTCTCGTTTATCCTCTCATGGCTATAGGCATCTATATCATAGAAAAGAATCTCTCTTTTGGGGAATAATACAACATCTTGATTCCCTAGGCCCTTTATGTCCTCATAAAGCTTCTTACTCCTCATCTCGTTATATGTAATAACAAGGATTTGTTTCCCAGTATGGTTATTTAAAGCATAGAGAAAATGACCCATGCTCTCATCAATTATACCGTAAGTAGCTATGGGACTAATTTTGTTTTCTATATCTTCTGTAAGCCTATTGTAGGAATCTAGATTTTTTAGTTGGTCTATTAAAAAATCTGCCATGTTTCCACCCCTTGAGTAAATGCCTTAAGCCCAGGTTTAGTCCTGGGCCCTATTAGGTCTAGTATTAAATTCATTCATTGCATTGTCTATGCCATTTTTTATTATGGCTTCTACTGATTCAGCTGCTGTAATTAGGGTACCATCGATTATTTCCCTTTCATCCTTAGAAAACCTACTTAGGACGAAATCTGCTAAATCTAGGTTTTCAGGTCTTCTTCCAATTCCAATCTTTACCCTAGGGAAATTATCATCTTCTAATAGATAGATTATGGATTTTAATCCATTATGGGTCCCTGCACTACCCTTTCTTTTAATCCTTACAGATGCAAAATCAATATCAATATCGTCTACTATTACTATGATATTTTCAATAGGAATTTTATAATAACTATATATATCCCTTACTGTAATTCCACTATTGTTCATATAGGTTTGTGGTTTTACCAACATTACCTTTTCACTTCCAATATAACCTTCCCCATATACAGCTTTAAACTTAATCTTATTTATCTTAATATTATTCCTACTTGCTAATATATCTATTGTATCAAATCCCACATTATGCCTAGTATTTGCATAAGCCCTACCTGGATTTCCTAATCCTACTACTACAAACAACCAATCAACTCCTACTCTTCAAATAATTTACTTACGGATTCATTTTCATGGATCCTCTTAATAGCTTCAGCAAATAGGGGCGCTACGGATACAACTTCGATTTTGTCGATTTTTTTCTCCTCTGGTAGAGGAATAGTATCTGTAATAATAAATTTCTCCAATTCAGAACTATCTATTCTTTCTATGGCAGGACCAGATAGTACTCCATGGGTTGCACACCCATAGACCTTTTTAGCCCCAAAGTTCTTTAATACTGAAGCTGCCTTAGTTATGGTACCTGCTGTATCTATTATATCATCGATAAGTATAACATTTTTCCCATCAATATCACCAATAACATTCATTACTTCAGATACATTGGCTTTTGGTCTTCTTTTTTCTATAATAGCAATTGGTAAATCTAGTAAATTTGCAAAGCTTCTTGCCCTAGTTACCCCACCTAAGTCTGGAGAAACTATTA
>JAAYQJ010000125.1 GCA_012519355.1 Tissierellia bacterium
AGATCCTATTGCAAAGGTAAAGGATATAGTTTTTTTTTATCTACTCCCATAAGCTGGGCTGCATCCTTATCTAAGGCCACTGCTCTCATGGCTTTACCAACTTTTGTTTTATGAACAACGTATTGAAGCAATACCATTAGAATAATAGTGATTAGAACTATATAAATATTTTTTGTATCTAATAAAACCCTTCCACCTAATAAACTTAACTTATTGCTGCTTAAAACATTTGGAAAAGTCCTTGTATCTGGTTTTACGAAATACATCATAGTATATTGTAAAAACAATGATACTGCAATGGCAGTTATAAGGGCAGAAATTCTTGATGAATTTCGTATAGGCTTATAGGCAACTTTTTCGATTAAAATCCCTAAAAGACTGCAGGTTACCATTGCGATTAATAGAGATGGAATAAAGCCTAGGCCTAAAAAAGTTGTTACAGCATATCCTACATATGCTCCTATCATGTAGATATCTCCATGGGCAAAATTTATTAAGTTTATTATTCCATATACCATGGTATATCCCAAGGCTATTAGGGCATATATACTGCCTAAGGATATTCCATTTATCAGTTGTTGTAATAATTGCTCCATATTTAACTTCCTTTCTATTTGGGAATGTCTATAAGTATTTAAGTCCTATAGACATTCCCATTTTGATTATTTTGGATCTAATTTCTTTAAGAATGTTGGAACTCCATCTTTCAATTCTATTATTGTTGTCGATTTTATTGGGTTATGATTTTCATCTATAGATATAGTTCCTGTAACCCCTTTATAATCTTCAGTTCCTTCAAGGGCTACTTTTAATTTTTCAGGATTAGCTTCTCCAGCTCTCTCTAAAGCATCCTTCAGTAAGTAAGCCATATCATATCCTAGAGCATTGAATCCATCAGCTTCCTTATTGTATTTTGCCTTAAAACTTTCTCTAAATTTAACAACTTCCTCTGCGTCATCCATAGGTGAATAGTGGTTTGAAAAATAGATATTATTTGCTGCTTCCCTTCCAGATATTTCAACAAACTTAGGTGATTCATATCCATCTCCGCCTAAAATAGGTACATCTAATCCCAACTCCCTAGCCTGTCTAGCTATCAGACCAACTTCTTCATAGTAGCCTGGTACAAATAAAACTTCTGGATTTGCACCTTTAATATTTGTTAATACAGCTTTAAAATCAGTATCTTTAGCTTGATAGGCTTCTTCTGCTAAAACCTTCCCGCCATTCTTTTCAATAGTCTCCTTAAATGCCTTTGAAAGACCTTGTGCATAATCAGATGTACTATCCGCTAATATGGCTGCATTCTTTGCTCCTAGATCATTTACAGCAAATTCAGCCATTATAACTCCTTGGAAGGAATCGCTGAAGCATGTTTTAAATATATAGTCTCTAACATTACCATTACTGTCTACAGTAATATCGTCTGCTGTTGCAGAGCCTGAAATTAATGGAATTTTATTTTGCATTGCTGCAGGAATAGCAGCTTTAGTATTACCTGATGTAGCTGGTCCAAGTAAAGCTACAACATTTTCTCTAGTTGCTAATCTTGTAGATACATTGGCTGCCTCTGTATCCTCTGATTTATTATCTATCTTAACTAATTCTATTTGCTTTCCTAATACTCCACCATTTTTATTTATTTCTTCAACAGCTAATTCTATACCTTCTGTTAGACCCTGACCATAAGTTGCTACTCCGCCAGATAACTCATAGTTTAATCCAACTCTAATTGCATCTCCATTATCCTTAGAGGATGAATTTGATGTACAACCTGCTAATAAGCTTAGTACTAAAACTAGGGATAATAATCCATATAATTTTTTCTTCATTACAATCACACTCCTAATTATTTTCTGCTTTTATTAATTTCATTGTAAAAGTATTCTTTCCCCTCTTGATTCAACTAAATTTACTAATCTTTCCCAATTTTAAAAAAGCCTCTACATGTATGCAAATACATGTAGAGGCCAAATAAGCGTTACCACTCTACTTTATAATTATCTCACGATAATTAACTCACTAGGTTCAATAAGTAAACCCTGGCCTGTTAACGGGGCCTGCCGATATGACTTACTTATTTCAGTCATATAACTCCGAAGTGATCGTTCCCTATTAAATCAATACTGGCTCTCACCAACTCCAGCTCTCTGTAATCGATTATGCAAATAGTTCACTCTTCATCATAGTATTATAAAATATTAATTATTAAAGATTGCAATCTTTTTTAATAATTAGAAGTAAATATAACATGGTAAAATAATATTGTCAACACTTTTTTGAATATTATTTTATTTTTTTCTTCTAATTGGATAAAGTCTTTCCTGTATTTGTTGAAATTTTAAGCTTCTTATTATGGGCGTAGTTTTCTAAAAAAATATATAATTGAAATCTAGTCTTGTTTTTTGATATATTTCTATCAATATATTTTCTTGAAAACTTTCTAGATATAAAAAAACTAATTGAATTTTTTAAAAGAACTGATAAAATATACTTTAAATATACCCCCGGGAGGTTTAGATATGAAGGAAAAAATTCTTAGCATACTATCCATTTTAACTGCCTTCGGTGCAGCCTTTTGTTGAACTGGCGGTCTAATATTAGGGTCCCTAGGTTTAGGGACTATTGGTATAGCATATATATCAAATATTTCAAAATATAAGCCAATTTTTGTATTGATTACAGCAGGCCTCTTGTTTATTTCATATAATTTGATAGAAAAAAATAAGTCTAGTAAAACTACAAAAATAATATTTTGGATTTCGGCAGTAATTTCCATAATTGTCCTGTATTATCCAAATATTGTTAGCTTCTTTAATTAGTAAATAAACTCCAATCAAAGAATTTTTTGAAACTCATCAGGGGAAGTCCTTCTTGGAGTTAATAAAAATAAGACTTTCCTAGACATAAAAAATATAGTAAAAGCCAATACAGCTTTTACTATGTTTATAATGCTTTAACCCTATTGCTCCATTTACCACAACGATCTCCAAAGCAACCAATATGTCTATTATTTTCTATTAATTTTACAACTTCACACCTATTGCTGCAATCTGTACATTCAAAACTATTTGATTCAAATATGCTATCTGCAAGATTTAATCCTTTAAAATTTGTCTGTCCTTCCTTTTCTGCTACTTCCTTGCCTAAAATAGCTACTCCTATAGCTCCCATTACATTAAAATCCTTAGGAACTACTATTTCCAATCCTAAGGCCCTCTCAAAGGCTGTCTTTATCCCCTTATTAGCAGCAACTCCACCCTGGAAAAAAACCTTTGGTAAAATCTCCTTCCCCTTACCAACGTTATTTAAATAATTTCTAACTAAGGCATCACAAAGCCCTCTAATAATATCAGCCTTATCATAGCCTAGCTGCTGCTTGTGAATCATATCTGACTCTGCAAAGACTGCGCATCTACCTGCTATTCGTACTGCCATATTAGAATTTAGTGCGTAGTCACCAAATTCCTCAATGGGAATATCTAATCTTTCAGCCTGCCTATCTATAAAAGACCCTGTACCTGCGGCGCAAACTGTATTCATGGCAAAATCAGAAACTACTCCATTTCTTAATATTATTATTTTGGAATCCTGGCCACCGATTTCTATTATTGTCTTTACCTCCCTATCTATTTCTAATGCTGCAACAGCGTGGGAAGTAATCTCATTTTTGACTGCATCTGCTCCTATTAAAGTGGCAGCTATATGTCTACCACTACCTGTAGCCCCCACCCCACCTATTTGTATATTATCATATTTATCTTTTAGGATCTTGAAACCATCTTGCACTGCTTTAATCGGACTCCCCCTAGTTCTAATGTAAATTTTTTCTACCACAATCATATTATTATCTAATAGTACAAGATTTGTACTTACTGATCCTACATCAACTCCTAGATAATACATTTTTCCTTCTCCTTTCCAATAAGTCAACAAAGGCCTCAACCCTTGTAACAAATCCTGCCTCCCCTGTCATTTCATCTACCACTAAGGACATTATAGGAAAGTCCCTCTCCTTGGATATAGTAGGAAATATTGACTTAGACACTATCTCTGGCATGCATCCTAGGGGGAAAATCTGAATAGCACCGTCAAAGCCTTCCCTATGGGCCAATACTGCTTCTCCAATACATTCCCTACCATGACCGCCAATACCAAGAGCAAGATATTCCTTTGCATTTCTTTTAAGCTTAAGAGAATTCAATTTAGTAGGCTTCAATAGTGTATCCTTAACCCACCAACTTGGTGTAAGTCTTCTTTTTGTAACTACACCATAATCCATTAGCTTATCTTCCACAAAAAGATTAGAAAAAGGTTCTATGATTGTATATATTTCACCAATAATTGCAATTTTTATTGGATTTCTTCCCTTATCTATTTTTACATTATCTAGCTTTCTCTTATAGCCTTCTAATACCCTAATCATATCTCCTGGATTATTGGTATTTAAAGCTTCTCTTTTACAGCTATTTAGTAGCCTTTTACACTCTCCACTAGTTACTTCATAACCTGCAAGATAGTGGGCTTTTTCCTCTATTTCATCTAATATGTTCATAATTTTTACTGCTTTTAATAAAGATTCAAATTGTCCGATTTTTCCTCTTTTACTGTTTCTAGAGATTCTATTTATTCTCTTAAATAATTCCTTAATACCTATATCTCCAGGTGAATCTATTACAATGAAGCCTATTTCTTTTCCAATTTTTTTAAATAAATTCATTTGCATCTCAGCATATTTTCCGAATCTACATGGTCCACAGCTCCCCGGTAGTAATACTGTATCTGCACCCTTTTCTATTGCCTGAATGTAGTTGCCTATCATAATTTTATATGGTAAACACATTTCTTCAGGTGAGAATAGTGAACCCATTTCTAAAGCCTCTTTATTATTCATTGGGGGCACAATATATTCTATTCCAAGTCCATCAAATAAAGCTTGTGCAGCTATATATACATTGCCTAAATGTGGAGCTGTAATTTTCATCTAAGTCCCCTCCCTAACATATCTACAAAGGCTTCTACCCTTGTATCTAAACCTGCCTCCCCTGTATGCTCATCTATTTTTAGTATTAATAATGGAAAATTTCCTATCCTTTCCTTTATCAATTCTATAACTACAGAATCTATACCACAGGCAAAGGAAGAAATATATATTATTCCATCTACTAAGTTTTTTCTATAAACATTGGAGGCAAAACCATATGAATTTCTAGCAAAAGTCCAAAATGGCTTCTTATATAGGTGTCTAATTTCCTCATCAATTAAGTTGTCTTCTAGGAATTCTTCTGTAATTACACCTACTCCTAGCCTCTTAAGCTTTTTGACTATATTCATATTTATGTAATTATCAAAAATGTTATAAGGGTGACCTACTAATGCCACAGTCAATTGTTGACTCTTATCATTAAACCCTAGTCGATATTTATCCTGTTCCATAACTGCATAATTAAAGGCACTTTTTATCCTGTTTTTGTCTTTAGTTATCATACTTCCTGCTTCTTTAGCCCAAGTATATAGTTTTTTTCTTGAAAAGGCGTATATAGGTTTATCTATAATTCTAGGCAGGTCTGGAATAGTATTCTTTATCATTTCTGGAAGTCCACAAAATTTAGGACATATGTATTCCTTTTTTCTAACCTGCATTATCCTAGGAATAAGTATGATATCACATTTTTCCTTCAAAACTGCCACATGCCCATGGAAGATTTTCACAGGGAGACATGCATCGTCAATACAATAATTTACACCCTCATCCAATATATCTTTATTAGTATCTTGTGACACCACCAGTTCTACGCCTAGCTCATTAAAGAAATTTGTAAAAAAGGGATAATATTTATAATACAAAAGTCCCTTAGGTATACCTACTATCATATTTCCCTCCTGAAAATTAGCATTACTCCATTTATTATTGGCATAAATATGAAAAGTATACAAAAAAACATATTTGCAGAGATGAACTTATCTCAAATGAAAAGAAAAATGCTTAGGAATTGACTTCAATTGAAAGAAAATTCCTAAGCATTATTTTATTATCTTTTAATTAGAATCCTTTATTACTGCCTGGATACATTTATCCTTAGTAAAGTCTTCATGGGGAGCTGGATCTACTTTAATATGGGGTGTAGTTCCCGTCTCCATATTTATTGTTCCATCTGAATTTATTCCAAGTTCTCGACTAAATCTAATTACAAATTTGCTTTTTGGTAAATAGATTAGAGGGATTTCTTCAAAGACCCTATCTCCACCTGTAGTCTCTCCAACTAAGGTTGCAAAACCAGTATCCTTAGCAAATGAAGCAAATTTTTCAGCTGATGAAAATACCTTACTATCTACTAGTAGGTAAACCCTCCCTTTAAAGTCTATATAGTCAGATGAGTTAACATTTACCGCCCTTGGATTCAGGGTAATTGTATATTTTATATAATAATCAAAGTCAGTCCTAACTTCTTCCGGAAACTGAGATAGTATTTTTTCATCTAAAGAATTGATAGATTTAGAATTCCAAAGTTTATATGGGCTATGTTTATATTTATTAATATGGCTATCTTTAAAAAAAGAATAGTAACTATAATTTATTGACTCATTTATCAATAAAGAAACTATATATTCCCAGTATGAGTCATATCCACCTGAGTTACCTCTTATATCTATAATTAACTTTTTGTAATTTTGAACCTCCCTTAAAAATTCCTTTACTTTTTTATGGTCCTCCTCTGTGACACCAAAGCCACCCATACTTTTAAAATTTATATAAGCAACTTCATTATCAACTAGTATTTTTGTTTCTAAGTCTGTATCACTAAAGAGAAAGTCAACATTGTCTAATTCATTCACATTCCCATCAAACCCATATCTAAACCTTACATGAGGATTTAAAAAAACATCGTATTTATACATATATTTATATGGATTATCATATTTAGAAAAATATTGGTAAAAATTTTTATAAAAGCTTTTGTATGTATACCCACCAAAAATATTTACATGCCTATTATTTAAATCACCTAAAATCTTATTTAATGCAAGCAAAAATTCTGCATCATTTTTAGTATTTTTAATGAGTCTTTTATATTTTCTCTTATTCCCTAACCAATCAATATTATGTAATCTTTGGTTAACTTTAAAAAAGGGATAATTCTCTTCTAAAACTCTACACAAGTATTCAAAGTCCTCTAGTTTTTCACTAGATGTCAATTTAGCTTCAACAATACCATAACTTGATGCATCTAATGCAGTAACATGAAACTCTGGCTTCATATTATATATTCTTTCTGTAGCAACTATTGTAAGTATAATTGATATAATAATTAGTCCAATTCTAATTTTCTGTTTCTTAGTCATAGGTAATTTCCTATTAAACAAGACAAATACCCCCTTTAATATTGGTTTGAAATCTCTCCTATAAAATAACCCCTTACATTAATTTAAATACCCCATAGGTATTTAAATATATATTACCATATGATTTTACAAACAAAAAATGCTTTTATGGAAGCTATTTTAGAACTCAAGAAGGAAAGTCCTCTCTTGAAATTAACAAAAATAAAACTTTCCTATTCCTTATAATAAAAATAGTCTGGTGATTTACACCAGACTAGGTAAAATAGATTTTTTAATACACAGTTTTTAATTGATTAAGTATTTTAACAACTTCCTCCGAAGTTGAGTCCATTGCTTCTAAGGCCTTTTCTGCTCCAGATCTATCTCCTTTATTATATGCCCTTATTGCTTCTTTTGCTAAATCATGTAACCTAGCATGGGGTTCTTCTAACTTAAGGATTAATTCTTTTACCCGTGGGTCAGTAATTACTTGACTATCGACCCATTTCCCCAATCTACATTCATGATGTGTACCTACACTTCTCTCATCAAATTGCTCATAGCCTAAAAGCATATTGTATACTCTCCATCTCCACATTAAATGGTCGCTAATGCAAACCTGGATTTGAGCTTCATGATTAATGCAGTCAGCTTCTTCATATGCTTTTATCCTAACTTCATCAAGCATTTTTGAGATCTTGTAAAAAGCATCTCCAGTTTTTAAAGTATTTTCTCTTAAGTTTCCTGTCTTTTCATTAATAACCATTAGGTTTCCAGCCATTTCCTCTGTTGCTGCAGTTTGCTCCTCAATATTAGCAGAAATTTCAGTAAAACTATTTCCTATTGTCTCCAATACCCCATTTATACCATTAATTGATTCTACAGCACTGTCTATATAAGATTTTGAATTTTCAAAGGAGACAGCAGCTTCATCTAATGCCTTAGAAGTTCTAGATATTTCTGTAGTCAAAGAAAAAACAACATTTCGAATAAATTCTACTTGTTCCTTTGTACTTTCTGCTAGTTTTTTTTATTTCATCTGCTACTACTGAAAAACCACGACCATGTTCACCAGCTCTAGCGGCTTCAATAGAAGCATTTAAGGCTAATAGATTAGTCCTATCAGCTACATTTTCGATTATTTCAACCATATCGTCGATTCTTTTGGCTTCTTTGTTGACTAGGTCCATAATCTTTCTAACTTCGTTGGTCTTCTCCATTGTTGCTTCGATTTTTTCAAAGGATTCATTTATTTGGTTAGCTGAAGACTTGGAAACTTCTATACCATCTTGTGTAGCATTATTGGATTCCTGTACAAAGTTAGAAATATCTTCTGTTGCTGAACTTAATTCTTCACTGCTTGCAGCAACATTTCCAACCATTTCCCCTTGTTCCCTAATATCTACTATCATGTCCATAACATAGTCTTGTTGAGTCATTAACCTTAACAATTCATTGATCCTAATTAACAATTCTACATTACATTCTTCTTTTCGATTGAGTTTTTTTCTAAATCAAGCATCTTTTCCTCTTCTACATCAATCCTGACACTTTCCTCTACCACACTTTTCCTCTTAAATATTCCCATAGTAGTCCTCCTATTATCTTTTTCCATTCCCTTAACCAACAACTACTTGTTCCAGAAACTACTTGATTTTGTTAATTATATTCTATTTTAAAATTATCTTATTATCAATAACTTTGTTAAAATTTAGGTCTTTTTGTCGAAATTTACTTATTATAAATGTTAAAAGGTAATCTTAGCCCTTCTAGTAATAAAATTTACTATATTTAATGACATATTAGTTTATTGTTGCTTTGTAATCTGTAAATGGGTATTATACTATTAAAGCTTAAGATAAGGAGGAAATAATATTGAAAGCATTAATTACCTTTAAGTACAAAGATGAAGAAATGAAACTTTTAGAAGATCTGGGGTATGAAATAATATTTAAGGATGAGAGAGAAATATCCTTCTCGGATGAAATGAAGGCTGCTGATATTATGGTATGCTTTGACCCCTTTGACAAAATTGATATTGACCTATTTCCCAAGCTTAAGTGGATACAGTTATTAAGTGCAGGGATTAACCAAGTTCCAGTTGATAAAGTTTTAAAAAATAATATACTTATTACAAACAACAGAGGTGGATACAGTATACCAATTGCTGAATGGATAGTTCTAAAAGCCTTAGAGATGGTAAAAAATAGTAAAGAGTTCTATAATAAGCAAAATGAAAAGATATGGAAAATGGATACTTCATTATTGGAAATATACGGTAAAATAGTTGGTTTTTTAGGTACTGGTTCCATAGCACAAGAAGCTGCTAAAAGGTTAGAAGCTTTTGGTGTAAAAATCCTAGGATTCAACCGTTCAGGGAGGGATGTAGAACATTTTCACCAATGCTATTCAATAGATAAGATGAATCAATTAATTTCCCAATGTGATTTCTTTGTAATTGCTACCCCCTATACTGAAGAAACCCATCACCTTGTTGACCAAGAAGTATTTTCTAATATGAAGGATGGAACTTATATAATAAACATAGCCCGGGGCAGTATAATTGATGAAGAAGTATTAGTTGAGAACCTAAGATCAGGTAAGATAAGAAAAGCTGCCCTAGATGTTTTTGAAACCGAACCCCTTCCAAATGATAGTCCTTTGTGGGACATGGAAAATGTAATAATTTCTCCCCATAATTCATGGGCATCAGAAATGTATAAAAGAAGAAGATTTGAAATTGCATATCAGAATATGAAAAGATATATTAATAATGAGGAGCTCATTAATGTAATTGACTTAATGAAAGGATATTAATTAATGCCCACTATTTGGCTTTAATCATAATAGTGGGCATTATCATTTTATTCGTAAACAAATATAATTCCAAATTCATTAAGTTTTTCTTCTGAACCAATCCACACTGGAGTTCCGAAGTCAACTAAGTCATAAAGTATTTCCACATCTTCATTAAACATTCTAACACATCCCAGGGATACATACCTTCCTATACTGTTTTCATCTGAATTCCCATGAATTCCATATACTCCACCACCACGTATATCTAACCCCATCCATCTCTTGCCCAATGGATTGTTTGGAGCTCCACCCCTAATAGGTTTATGTCTACCTGCACCACCCCATGCTGGATTAATAAATTTTGTAATTATCTTGAACTTACCTTCAGGAGTATATTCTGGGTCCCTTCCCGTAGCTATAGGGTACTTGTTTATTATTTCCCTGTTATTTAAATAGTATAGAGTATTACTATCCTTGTTAATAACAATAAGATTCCCCTCTGGTATATCTTCATTAACTTGGTCATCATCCATAGAAAAAACTAGTTTCTTCTCTAGAATGACAATTGTATTTAGGTCCATATCTTCATTAATTTTTGTAAAAGTTTTTTCCCCTACAACTCCATCGGGAACTAATCCATTCTCTCTTTGATATTCTATTACTAATTCTTTGGTCCTTTGGTCAAAAACATAGTCTTCTATAATTCCTTCATATCCCTTAGCCAATAAAAACTTCTTAAGCCTGAAGACATCTTCGCTTATTATTCCTTCCCTTAACTTTAAGCCATCTACTTTAAACTTTAGTATCTCTATTTCTTCTATGATTTCTTCCTCTTCATTAGTTTCATTCATTTCATTTGCTTCTTCTAACTCCTCAGCTAATTCCTCAGTATTTTCATTTGCTTCTTCTAACTCCTCTGGAGTTTCACTTGTATTATCCAGTTCTTCCATCAATTCTTCTCCATATTCCTGGTGATCCTCTAAATAGTTCCCTTGACTTTGGCTAATAATTACATCACTACTCTGGCAAAAAATATTTAGTATTAATAATACTGAAATGAATGCTGAATACCTCATTCCCCTTGCTCCTCCCTTTGCTTTAAGTCCCACGCCTTCCCCATCCTTTTCATCCTATTCATAAGAAAGGAGATTTATTTCTAATCTATCTATTAAATATAAATATGTTGTATTTCTCAAAAGTTTCCTATAGAATATTTATTTTAAATAGGTTTAAAATAATTTATAATGTAAAGTAAGAAGAATTTGTGAGGAGAGTCTTATGAAGAAAAGAGTAATATTAGGTATGAGTGGTGGTGTTGATTCTTCAGTTTCTGCCTTGTTACTTAAAGAAGCCGGTTATGATGTAATAGCCCTATTTATGAAGAACTGGACAGAAATAGATGAATTTGGTGTTTGTAGTGCAACTAGAGATGCAGAAGATGCAAGGAAAGTGGCAGAACAATTGGATATTCCCTTTTATACAATAAATTTTGAAAAGGAATATTGGGATAGGGTATTCACTTACTTTTTGAACGAGTATAAAAGAGGTCGAACTCCGAATCCAGATGTAATGTGTAATCAAGAAATTAAGTTTAATGCCTTCCTGGATTATGCCTTGAAGTTAGATGGAGACTATATTGCCATGGGGCATTATGCACAAGTGGAAAAGAGAAATGGAAAATACTATCTACTTAGGGGGAAGGATAAAAACAAAGATCAGAGTTATTTCCTATCTAGGATTGGACAAAGGGCACTTTCTAAAACCATATTTCCAATAGGTCATTTAGAAAAAGAAGAAGTTAGGGCCTTAGCTGAAAAAAACAATCTATATACTGCTAAGAAAAAGGATTCAACTGGAATTTGTTTCATTGGAGAAAGGGATTTTGATGAGTTTTTAGAAAGATATTTACTAACTAAAGAAGGAGATATTCTTAGTGTAGATGGTCAAAGCTTAGGTAAGCATAAAGGGCTTATTCACTATACCATGGGACAGAGAAGGGGCATTGGTATTGGTGGTATAGGAACAGGTGAACCATGGTTTGTAGCAGGAAAGGATTTGAAAAAAAATATATTATATGTTGCTCAAGGAGAAGACCATCCTGCCTTATACTCCACCTCCCTAATCAGTGAAGACCCTGCATGGATATTGGAAAGTCCACCAACAAGTCCTATAGATTGTACTGCAAAATTTAGGTATAGGCAAGAGGATATCCCAGTAACTGTAAATATATTGGAAAATGGAAATCTCCATATTCAATACAAGGAACCAGTAAAAGCAGTAACTCCTGGTCAAGTAGCAGTATTATATAAGGATGAAGTATGCCTAGGTGGCTCAGTAATTAAGTCTATAGAACCACTAGACAAGAAATTCCGTTTCTTGCATAATAGTTCAGAATAACCCTATATATGAAGCAGGAGGTAAAGCGGCATAAAATAGCATTTTTTGATAATTTCATTTTTTTTAATATTTACGAATATTTGCGATATTATATTGAAATTCACATAAAAATGTAGTAAACTTTAAGTGATGTTTAATTTTTATCTAACTTAGTATTAGATAAAAAAACAATAATAAAGGGGGATTAGTATGAATACAAAGAAACAAGCAACCCTAGGTCACGCATTTATTCCAATTATAGTACTAATGGTTGTACTATCTGTTTCAATCTTAGTCTTTGGTGCTGACCCACATATCCCGTTATTAGTTGCCAGTATAGTTGCAGCATTTGTGGCAATTTTCGGACTTGGATATACCTGGGAAGAGGTTGAAAAGGGTGCTATTGAGACAATCCAATTGTCCATGCAGGCAATACTTATTTTAATGATTATAGGTACATTAATAGGTGCCTGGATACTTAGTGGAACTGTGCCTGCCATGATTTACTATGGTTTGCAAATTCTTTCACCTAGTATTTTCTTAATTGCTACTTTAGTGATTTGTTCTATCGTATCCCTAGCAACAGGAACATCCTGGGGAACTGCCGGAACCATTGGTGTTGCTTTAATGGGTGTTGGCCAAGGATTAGGTATTCCTGCTCCAATAGTAGCTGGTTGTATAGTATCTGGAGCATATTTTGGAGACAAGATGTCACCTTTATCTGACACAACTAACCTTGCTCCAGCAATGGCAGGTTCTACCTTATTTGAACATATTGGATACATGGTTTATACTACAGGTCCTACTTACTTAATTTGTTTGGTATTATATGGTCTTATAGGTGCAAAATATGCTGGTAGCTCACTTGATACTGGAAGTATAGACATGATTCTAAATGCAATTGCAGGTAACTTCAATATCACACCTCTACTACTACTTCCACCTGTCATCGTAATAGTCCTGATAGCACTAAAAATACCTGCCATACCTGGACTTCTTTCTGGTACAGTTCTAGGTGGGATATTCGCTGTAATATTCCAAGGCTCAACTCTAGGTGATATAGTTGATGCAACCCATTACGGAGTAACTGTTGAAACCGGAGTAGAACTTGTAGATGACCTACTAAGCGGTGGTGGCTTAGACGGCATGATGTGGACAGTTTCATTAATACTACTAGCCATGGTATTTGGTGGTATTATGGAAAGGACTGGTATGCTACAAGCCATTGGTAATGCTATCTTGAAGTTTGCTGTTAATACTGGTTCTTTAGTAACAGCCACAATACTAACAAGTTTAGCAGTCAATATATTGGCAGCAGACCAATACTTAGCTATAGTAATCCCTGGAAGAATGTACAAGAGTGTTTATGAAGAAAGAGGCTTGGAGCCAAGACTTCTTTCTAGAACATTAGAAGATGCTGGTACCTTAACATCAGCACTTATACCATGGAATACATGTGGTGCCTTTATGCATACAGCTTTAGGAATATCTCCAATGCAATTCGCACCTTATGCATTCCTCAACTTCTTAAACCCAATAGTTGCAATTGTTCTCGCCTTTACTGGAATTGGTATTAAACAGGATAAAAGTAAAATAGCAAAAAGTTAACTAATAATAAAGGACATTAAGAAGATTCTTAATG
>JAAYQJ010000017.1 GCA_012519355.1 Tissierellia bacterium
TATATGTTGGCCCTTATATACCTTATCTCCAACCTTTACTAAAATCTTGCTGCAATGGGCATATCTTGTCTTATATCCATTTCCATGGTCAAGCTCAACTAAATACCCATATGCACCTCTATAGCCTGCAAATACAACTTTGCCACCGTCTGCAGCATTAATAGGAGTACCTGTTTTAGCTGCAATATCAAGACCATAGTGCATTCTTCCCCTTCTCATACCGTATCTTGAGGAGATAGTTCCCCTAGTTGGCATCAAGAAGGTTCCAGTAGCTACAGTCTTTGGCGGCTCTTTAGTTCCTCTTACTATAACTTCTGTTACTGGCTCTTTTAATACTTCCTCCTCTATTACTTCTCTTCCAACCGTAATTCCATTATGCTTTATTTCATTTGCTAATACTCTCTTTTCTCCACTTTCTCCAGCAACCTTAGTTTTCTTTTCAGTTTTATACATATTGTCACTATATTCTATTTCTGTTTCATATTTTATTCTTTCTGTATACTCAACTTCTGTAATTGTGGCTACTGTAAGTACTGGTTTGGGTACTACAAGTATTACTTCATCACCTATTTGTAATTTTTCAGGTGTTTTGTCTGGATTCACTGCTATTAGTTCGTCGACAGTTAGGCCATAAAACTTTGCAATTGTCCAAAAACTCTCTCCAACCTCAACAGTATGGGTTCTAATTTCCTCAGAATTAGTCAATAGGTGATTATATAGGTCTTCTCCATTACCAATTTTATATAAAGGCATTCTCTTCTTCTCAATTTTTATATCTTCAACTATTCTTACTTCCTTAATTTCATTGTCTTCTGTAAGCTTTTCATAGGGTTCTTATTTTATTTATTATATCTTCTATTTCTTCTTGTGTCTTAAGAGCTCCTATTTCTTCACCATCTACTGAAAGAACATATCCATAAACTAGAAAACCTACTTTATCCTTAATGGTTTTCTTTAGCTCCTCATTATCTGTTATTAAATCATCCTTTGCCCTTGTTTCTTCAAACCTAATATCTTCATTTAAGACTACATCAATATCATAGGTTTTGGATAGATCCTTCTCTAAATTATCCATTATGACATGAACACTATCTTGTTCTCTAACGGTGCCAATTTTTTCATTTCCTAGATATACATCAAAGGCAATTAAGCTAGCCTCGTAGGCCCTATATCCTGTAATACCTAAAGCTACTATAGAAATAAGCATTAAAGTTATTAATGCTATTTTAAGATATGTAGTCTTTAATTTTTTATCTATGTCAGGACTTCTCTTAATATTGTCAAATTTTTTAAGTTTAAAATTCTTAATGCTTTCAAGGAGTTTGCTGATTTTTTCTTTTGCATCACCTAGGTTAAACTTTGTATGGTTTGGATTATCCATATCCTATCCTCCTAGTATAAGTTTGTTGAACATAAACTATATTTTTGTAACCATTCTGTAACAATTATATCATAGTTATTCATTATTTCAACTATTTAGCCTGTCTAATATTTATAGTATATTCTATTTTTTTATATTTATTCCATTCCTTCTACCTTAGGAAATTCAAGCTTTATAGGTGTCGTTGATTTAAAAGCCAATTAAGGTTTTGGTTTACGTAAATATTGTTACATTTATTTAATATATTTATATGATTTATTATCTTAGTATGTTTTTCTACTTTTAGGCAATACTTCTAGTGTCCTTTCTAGCTAAAATATCTTAGATTTTAAAAGGAGGATACTTATGAACTTATTTCCAAAGAGTAATTATGTGGATGCTAATTCTCCCTTTGCATTATCCCAATTTTCAGACTTAGTACACAAATACTTGTTAAAGGGAGTTTCTGAAGATGAAGACTTGATTATACTATGTATTGGCACTGATAGGTCCACTGGTGACTCCTTAGGTCCCCTGGTTGGCCACAAGTTACTGCCACTTATAAAATCCTACAAGGATATTAGCTTATTTGGAACTTTAGAAAATCCAATTCATGCAAAAAACCTTGAAGCAACTATAGACAAAATATATTCAGATTTTAAGTCCCCCTTTATAGTAGCAGTTGATTCTTCCCTAGGTAATTATAATAGGGTAGGTTACCTTACCATTAAAAATACTCCCTTAAAGCCAGGTTCAGGAGTAAATAAAGTATTGCCTCCTGTTGGAAATATCTCTATCACAGGTATTGTAAATGTTGGTGGTATGATGGAGTTTATGGTATTGCAAAATACTAGACTATCTCTAGTAATGAATATGGCAGACATTATTTCTAAAAGCTTATACATATCCCTAGTTAAATTCTATAAGGAAAAAGCTCATATATTAGAAAAGTAGCCTATTGGCTACTTTTAACATATTACCTTTAGTTTTTCAGCTTCCATGGAGAATATAACCTCATTCACATTTGGTATAATTTCACCATCTATATTAAGGTTAAGTTCATCCTTAGATATGACCTTTACATCTTTTCCCCTATATACTTTTACATAATTATTATATTTAAGATGATTGCCTTTAAATATAGAAGGAAAGAGTAATAAAAATTTAAACTTGTTTATATTTGATACTAGGCAAATATCAAAATAACCGTCATCTACTATGGCATTTGGCAAAATTGGTAAACCACCACCATAGTATTTACCATTACCTACAGCTAATAATAGTATGTTTTCCCTTATGGTCTTATCATCTATTATTATCTCTACTTTCTTGGATTTATAATGAATAAGAGTATATATAACACTGATTACGTAGGAAAATCCGCTTTTTATTATCCTTTTTAGATTAATATTATTTATTACTACATCTGCATCAAAACCTATACTTCCTATATTTAAAAAATTGAATTTATTAGCCCTTCCTATATCAATAAGTTTAGTATTGCCATTGCAAATAAGTTCTAATGCTTCTGATGGGTCTTTAGGTATGCCTAAAGACTTGGCCATGTCATTGCCAGTGCCGCCAGGGATTATACCTAAAACTCCCTTCCCTCGATTAATTAGCCCCCTAGATACTTCATTTACTGTTCCATCTCCACCTACTGCTACGATTACTTCAAAATCCTCTGCCTTCTCCTCTGCTAAGCCTATGGCTTCTTCAGGCTCTTTAGTTAAGATTATTTCATAGTCTTTCATTTGCTTGTCCATTTTTTCCTCTATTAGGGATATCAATGCCTTGGCTTTTCCTCCACCTGCTACAGGATTTAGTATAAATAGAATTTTATCCATTTCTTTCCTCCTATATTTTTATTTCGTTATATTCTCCCATCATTGCTCTATCAATTGCTTGAATTTCTTCTACAGATAATGGATATACTGATTTTCCAAATTTGATTGGTTTTGCATATACAGGATTATGCTCCCTCCCATAAATACTTGTAAGGACAAAGCCGTTGTTGAAGTTGTCCAATAAGGCAATGGAAAAACTTAAGTCAGAACCCATTTCACCAAAGGCATTATACCTTACAATCCCTACCTTTTGGATAGCAAAGGAAAGTTTTGTGTTCAAGGTTTCTATTTTCTGCTCCATGATATTAATATCTATATTAATATCATGGAGCTCTTCTCCCAATTTTATTAGTAATTCTTCTACATTTACACCTTTTATTCCTCGAGTAAATTCATTATATCTTTTCTTTATTCTAGATATTCTTATTTCAGCTATAAGATTAAGAATTAGTAATAGGAATAAAGCTGCAGCGAGTCCTAAGGTAATCTCTATATAATAAATTGCTATAATTTCTCTTAGCTGAACCATTAATTTTCTCCTTTCTAAACTTCCCTTGCTATTTCCTTTAAAGCTTTAACAGCAAATTCTATTTCTTCATGGGTATTTTCATAACCAAAACTAAACCTTACTACACCCTGCTCAAAGGTACCGATGGTTTTGTGGGCTAAAGGAGCACAATGTAGTCCAGGTCTTACAGCTATATCGTATTCCTCATCTAATATATAGCTTATTTCTGATGAATCAGCATCCTTTATATTCAATGCTACTACAGGAGCATGTAGGCCTAGTTCCAATGGGCCATATAGCTTTATGCCTTCTATTTTTGATACCTCTTCTATAAAGTGTTTTGTTAGGTCTTCTTCCTTCTTCCTAATATTTTCTATGCCTATCTCCATTATATACTTAACCCCAGCTCCTAAACCTACTATTCCAGGGCCATTAGGTGTACCAGATTCAAATTTATCTGGAAGTACATCAGGTTGGGTCAATGAATGGGAGACACTGCCTGTTCCCCCTTGAAACATTTCAGTTAATTCTAAGCCCTCCCTCATATAAAGACCTCCTGTGCCTTGAGGGCCTAAAAGTCCCTTATGACCTGGAAAGGCTAGCATATCTATATTCATACTATTTACATCTATGTCATAGACACCAGCAGACTGGGCGCCATCCACAAGATATAGTATATTGTGGTTTTTTGCAATTTTTCCTATAGCTTCAATATCCATAATAGTTCCAGTTAAATTAGATATATGGGTAGTAGCTATAAGCTTAGTATTTGGTCTTATACTATTTTCAATATCTTCAGGCTTTATCCTACCCTTTGAATCTCCTTGGACTATTGTGTGTTCTACTCCGATTTTTTCCAAAAATACTATGGGCCTTAAAACAGAGTTATGCTCCATTGATGTGGTAATTACATGATATCCTGGCCTTAAAGCACCCTTAATTGCAGTATTTAAAGCTTCTGTACAATTTAATGTAAAAACTATATTTAAAGGGTCCTTAATATTGAAGAGTTTAGATATCTGAACCCTAGTTTCAAATATACCTCTACTAATGGCTAGTGCCTTTTTATGTCCTGATCTTCCTGGATTTGCTCCATACTCTACCATTGCTTCCATTATCTTATCATAGACTATTTTAGGCTTTGGATAAGATGTGGCAGCATTATCAAAATATACCATATAATCACTCCTGACTAATATCTATAAAATCAAATTTCTCACATCAAATAGTCCCATATCTGTTAGCTTCAACTTTGGTATTACAGGTAAAGCCATAAATGCTAAAGTCATAAATGGGTCAATGTTTTCGTTTACATTTAATTTCTTGTGAGATAGGTCTATCATTTCCTTTAATATCCTATTTGTTTCTTCAATTGGTCGTGAAGTCATTATTCCTCCTATTTCTAAAGGTAAACTCTTTAAAACTCTTCCCTTAGAGATTATAGTAAGACCTCCACCAATTTTCTCTACTTCCTTTATTGCAATTAGAATATCTTCATCATTATCTCCCACTACTATCATATTATGGGAATCATGGCCAACTGTTGAGCCAATTGCTCCATTTTTTAATTTAAAATTTTTAATAAGTCCTACTCCAATATTACCTGTAGCAAAGTGCCTTTCTATTACTACTAATTTTAAGATATCATTGTGGGAGTATTCAAAGTAACCATTGA
>JAAYQJ010000126.1 GCA_012519355.1 Tissierellia bacterium
CTCTTAGCTGGTTATCTATTCTTCTAGATTCATGTCTTTCTGTACCTATTATGTGAAGTCCTCCAACTTCTATTACTTTTTTATTTTCTTCATCTGTTTCAACTTTGAATTTATTATAGATTTCCTTATATGTCTTTCTTGCCTCTATGACTTCTTCATCATCAATGTCTGCAAAACTATCTACCAAGGCCAAGATTTCATCAGTATAGCCTCTTTTCTTCATCTCTAGTTTTGCTAAGAACTCTGGGTTTCCACCAAGGACTATATCTGTACCCCTACCAGCCATATTGGTAGCTATGGTAACAGACCCAAATCTACCAGCCTGGGCTACTATTTCAGCCTCCCTTTCATGGTATTTAGCATTTAATACTTCATGGGGTATGCCTTCCTTTTTAAGTAGCTTAGAGAGGATTTCAGATCTTTCAATGGAAATAGTACCTACCAGTATAGGTTGACCTGTTTTATGTTTTTCCTTTATCTCCCTGACTACAGCCCTAAATTTAGCCTCTTCTGACTTATAGATAACATCTGGATAGTCTTTTCTAATTACTGGCTTATTAGTAGGTATTTCTACTACGTCCATACCATAGATTTCTCTAAACTCTGATTCCTCAGTTTTAGCAGTACCAGTCATACCTGCAAGTTTAGTATACATCCTAAAATAATTTTGGAAGGTTATGGTTGCCAAGGTCTTAGATTCAGATTTAATATCTAATCTTTCCTTAGCTTCTATGGCTTGATGGAGACCATCACTATACCTTCTACCATACATTAGTCTTCCAGTAAATTCATCAACTATAATTACTTCCCCATCTTTAACTACATAATCTATATCTCTCTTCATTATGGTCCTTGCCTTCAAGGCAATATTGATATGGTGGGCAATTTCCATATTCTGAATATCTGATAAGTTTTCTATACCGAAGAAAGCCTCTGCCTTAGCAGTCCCCTTCTCAGTAATAGAGCAAGACTTAGCCTTTTCATCAACTAAAAAGTCTACAGTTTCTTCCTTTATCTCCCTATTAAAGGGATCTGCCTTATCTTCATTTGGATCAATTATCCTGTAGGTCAAAGTCTGTACAAAATTATTTGCCAGCTCATATAATTTAGTAGATTTGTTTCCTGTACCTGAAATTATAAGTGGAGTCCTGGCCTCATCTATTAATATACTGTCAACTTCGTCTACTATGGCGTAGTGAAGTTCTCTTTGAACCATTTCTTCCTTGTAAATTACCATATTGTCTCTTAAATAGTCGAAGCCAAATTCATTATTTGTACCATAAGTGATGTCACAATTATAAGCTGCTCTTCTTTCTTCATTTGTAAGGCCATGGAGGATGCAGCCTACTGAAAGGCCTAAAAATTCATAGATCTTACCCATCCATTCCTTATCTCTTTTAGCTAAGTAATCATTTACAGTAACTATATGAACTCCCTTGCCTGCTAAGGCATTTAAATAGGCAGGAAGGGTTGCTACCAAGGTCTTACCTTCACCTGTCTTCATCTCTGAAATCCTACCTTGGTGTAGTATAATTCCACCAAATAATTGGACCCTAAAATGCTTCATACCTAAAACCCTTGCTGATGCTTCTCTCACTACAGCAAAGGCCTCTGGTAAAATATCATCTAAGGTCTCTCCTTGTTCCAATCTATTTTTAAATTCAATGGTCTTATTTTTTAGCTCTTCATCTGTTAATTTTTGCATACTTTCATCTAGAGATTCTATTTTGTCTACAAGAGGTGTGATCTTTTTCAATTCCCTATCGCTATAGGAGCCAAATATCTTTTTAAGTAAACTCAATTAATTTACCACCTTTCAACCTCATTATCATTTATCATATAATTTTAACATTTATTAAACTTTCTTTCAACATAAAAAACAGGGCATCAAATGCCCTGTCCTACTCTCTATATTAAAGCTCTGGCTCTATCAATCCATAATTTCCATCTTTTCTCTTATATACAACATGTATCCCTTCAGAGTCTGAATCTAGGAATACGAAGAAGTTGTGTCTAAGTAATTCCATTTGTAAAATGGCTTCCTCAGATGACATAGGTTTCAGTCCGAATTTCTTTCTCTTTACCAATCTTGGTTTTTCATAATCATCTTCCCTTGGTAGGGGTATTACATTTTCAAACCTAATAGTTTCATTGTTTTGATATCTCTTTTGCAGCTTGGTCTTATGCTTTCTAATTTGCCTTTCTAATACGTCTACTGCCCTGTCAATGGATGCGTACATATCCTCAGTTGACTCTTCAGCCCTAATGATGGTTCCTGGTAGGTTTATGGTTACCTCTATAATCTTTCTATTCTTCTCGGAACTAAAGGTAACATTTCCCTCTATATCCCTTTGAAAATATTTGCCCAATTTCCCTAGCTTTTTCTTTGTTACATCTCGGAGTGCATCTGTTATCTCCATGTTTTTGCCTGTAAAGTTTAATTTCATAAACCCAACTCCTTTCATATAAACCTAGGTTTATATTGTTTGTTATATATATTACCCTAAAATCAATTTTAATAACAAAATTGTAACTATTTTTGTCATATTTTACCCTCCAATTACAACTTCTTCTGTGGATAAATTGTTAATTGTTGAAAATCCTATGTGAGTTATATCTGTTGATAATTTTGTGGATAATGTGAATAAATATATAAAAAACTGTAAATAATCCATATAATATTGAATTTTTTGTGGATAATTTAGTTGACTAGGAAAAAAAGAAAGATCATACTATATTAATAATATGACCTTTCTTTAACTATTCTATAATTTTAAACCAGTTCCTGATGAGAATATCCACCCTATTTCTTCTCATCAATAAATATACTTCCTACGTCCCCATAACTATAGCCCTTATAAGCTCGTTTCCCTACTTTAACATTCTTAAGCTCTGCTTGTGTCTTTTCTAAATTGGCCTTCATCTTATTTATATTGTTCTTATCTAAAATAGTTAAGGTATTTAGTATATTGTTAATCTCATTAACTATAGCTTTTAACTCCTTAACATTTTCATACCTTTCTATAGGAAGTTTTTCAAAGCTATCTATTTTTTCTTCTTCTTTTATATGATTATATACTGTTAGGAATTCACCATCTAGGTCATCGATTTTACCCATAAGCTTTTCTTTTTCTTGTAAAATATTGTCTAATTCATCCAACTTATCTTCTTCTATTATGTTTTCTTGCTTCTTAGTTAGATCTAATATATCCAAAAGATATTCCTTCTTCTTCATGGAAAGCTCTATCATTTTACCTATATTCTCATTTATCATAGCAACACCTACTTAGATTGGTAAACTCTTTGTTTTATCTGCTTCATTACCTCTTTCCATGTTTCCTTCATTTCTTCTGCAATTTCAAGGGCTTCATCAATTGGCTGTATCTCCTTATTTATATTGGCATCCACTAACTTTTCATGGATAAAATCGTATAAGCTTCTAAAATCATTTGATATTTCATAGTTCATATCTAGAGAATAATTTAACTCTAGGATAATATCTTGTGCCCTAATTAAGGAAGAATGGGCTCTTTCTAAATCTTTATTTTCAATGCTATATTTAGCAATTTTCATAAACTTTATGGCCCCTTCATATAACATAAGGGTCAATTCTTCAGGAGTTGCTGTTAGTACAGTATTTTGCTTATAGGTATTTAATGCTTCGTATGACATCTTTTGCCTCCTTA
>JAAYQJ010000127.1 GCA_012519355.1 Tissierellia bacterium
TTTACTCTTTCAATTATATCATTTAAGTCTTCTACTGGTTTAAAGTTTTCCCACATGGTTCCATCATGGGAAATCTTTAATAGTGACATGGACTGGGTACCTAATCTCTTGCCTTCAGCATAGTTTATAATACCACCCATTGGGATTTTAAACTCTCCTTCTTCCATGGCTTCCATGAAGTTTTCCCAGTTTAGTGGTTTTCCTTCTACCCTTCTAAGTCCTTCTGCCATGAAGTGGCCTGCTATCCATCCTGCCATAGCAAAGGCATTACCTGCATAGTCTGGTTGGCCAAAGTTAGTCATACCTTCTACGAAGGCATTTACTTCTTCTTGATCTGATAAATCAACCCAAGCATTGGAGTAAATTGGGAATTTATTTGGTGTTGTAGCATAGTCTTGAGCAAAGTTGGCTATAGTTGTTGCGTCAGCATTTGAATATGTTGTAAATACTGGCTTAGCTACTCCTTGGGAAATAAGTCCCTTAATTATAGTTGGTAGGGTAGCTTGTATTGAAGCTGCCACTATTACATCTACATTTTCATTCTTCATCTTTAATACTGCTGAGGATACGTCTGTGGCACCTGGGTTTATTTGCTCTTTAACTACTGAGTAGTCTCCACCTAGTTTTTCCACTTGGTTTTCTACTCCATTTAGTAGGTCTTTTCCAGCATCGTCATTAGTATAGATTACACCTATTTTTTTAGCCCCATGCTCCTCTACTGCCCTAGCAACAATTAACCTTCCTTCAGTAACATAGATTGGTTGTACTGGGAATAAACCTTTACCTTTATCAACGGAGGTTGCATCTTCGTTATAGAGTTCAGCTATTCCAGCTGCAAAGTAAACTGTTGGTATTCCTGTTTCTTTTAATAAGTCTAGGGTTGCACCTATAGTTGGTGTACCAAAATGGCCTACAATTGCAAATACCTTATCATCATTTATTAATTGCTCCGTAAAGGCTATGGCCTTTGTTGGGTCAAATTCATCGTCATAGTGGATAAACTCTATTTTTCTTCCATCTATTCCACCTGCATCATTAACCATTTTAAAATATGCCTCTATTCCTGCGTTAAATGGTACCCCTACAGCCGCTAGTGCCCCTGATGTTGCTGCAGTATTTCCTACTTTAACTACTTCATCTGTTACACCTTGTGAAAGTGTTTCTTTGCTAGTACATCCTGTAATAGTCATTAGTAGTATTCCAATGGCTAAAATAATAGATATTGACCTTTTCATTAATAATATACCCCCTAATTTTAATTATTTTTATTTCCTCCAAGATAGGCCTCAATTAGTTGAGGATTATCTTTAAGTTCATCTCCACTGCCTTCCATGATTATCTTGCCTACTTCCAAGACATAGGCATAATCTGCTATTTTCAAAGTCTGGGAAGCATTTTGCTCTACTATTAGTACAGTTGTGCCATCATTTTTAATTTCCTTAATGATTTCAAATATATTTTTCACTATTAAGGGTGCCAAACCTAAGGACGGCTCATCTAATAGTAATAGTTTTGGACTTCCCATAAGGGCTCTTCCTATGGCTAACATCTGCTGTTCTCCACCAGATAGGGTGGAGGCAATTTGGTTTTTTCTCTCCTTAAGGACAGGGAAGTAGCTATATACCCTATTGAAGTTTTCCTCTATGGCCTTTTTACTCTTAATGGTATAGGCACCTGTTCTTAAGTTTTCTTCCACAGTAAGGTCCCTAAAGACCTGCCTACCTTCTGGGGATTGAATAATGCCTAAGGAGGCTATTTTATTTATGGGCATTTTAGTAATATCCTTGCCAAAGAATTCTACTCTTCCCTCTATGGCATCCAATACCCCTGATATCTTTCTAAGAGTTGTTGTTTTCCCTGCTCCATTGGAACCTAGGAGTGCTACTATCTGGCTCTCTTTTACAGATATATTTATTCCTTTGAGGGCTTCAATACTTCCATAGCTAACTTTTAAGTCTTTAATGCTTAGGGCTTCCATTATTCATCCCCCTTTCCCAAGTAGGCAATTTGTACTTCTTCATTGGCCTGGATTTCCTCTGGACTTCCGATGGCAAGTAGTTTGCCAAAGGAAATGGCACATATTCTATCACAAAGATTGTTAACGAATTTCATATCATGTTCTACTAGAAGGATTGTAGTATTTAATCTTTCTCTTATTTCCTTTACTATTTCCATTAATTCTATGGTTTCTGTATCGTTTAAGCCTGCTGCAGGCTCATCTAGGATAATCAATTTAGGATTTAGCATCAAGGTGCGGGCTAGCTCTATCTTTTTTAAGATCCCATAGGGTTGGCCAGCTACCAATTGGTCCTTTATATGGTAAAGGCCCATGTATTTAAGGACTTCTTCCGCCTTTTTCCTTAAATCCCTTTCCTCCCTCCTTGCCTTTGGAAGTCTAAACAATTGGCTAAGTAAGGAGGCCTTAAACTCAATATGGGAACCAACAAGTACATTGTCTATTACTGATAACTCCCTTATAAGCTCAATGTTTTGGAAGGTCCTAACCAATCCCTTTGATATTATTTCATGAGGTCTCTTTCCTACTAAATCCTCTACTTGACCATCTTTGTTTTTGAAAAATACTTTACCCCTATCTGGTTTGTAGAACTGGGTTATACAGTTAAAAACTGTAGTCTTACCTGCACCGTTGGGACCTATGAGGCCAAAGATTTCTTTTTCCTTGATTTCAAAAGATAAGGAATCTACAGCTTTAAGGCCACCAAAGGCTATTGAAAGGTCTTCAATTTTTAGTATAAAATCATGATTGTTCACTGTAGCTCTCCTTTCTTTTTCTAAGTTTAAATTTAATCTTCTTTAAATCGTTTCTAATGTGTATAAGTCCCAAGGGATAAAACAGTATAATTATAATAATCAATACCCCATTGAATATATAGGCTGCTCCGTCTATATCCCCTATTATGGGCAGCCTTTTTAATATAAGATCTGGTACTCCAAAGACTACAAAGGCTCCTAAGATGGTTCCTGGTATAGACCTTATGCCACCTATGATAATGACTGCCAGTATATTTAAGGATAAGGTCAAGGTCCAAGCATTAGGATAAGTGTATTTTACAAAATGCATATATAAGACTCCACCTAAGGCTGAATAGGCTACGGCTACGGCAAAGGCTAGTAGCCTATATTTAAAAATATTTATACCCATGGCCTGGGCTGCAGCCTCAGACCCTCTCATGGTAGATAGGGCCCTGCCTGTATAGGAATTGATTAGGTTATAGGTTAGTATCATAATCCCTATTAAAAAGACTACTATCATTATAAAAGACCCATTTCTACCTAGTTCTAAAAAGCCTAAAAGTGTTGGATAGGATGCCTGTTTTCCTGAAAAGCCATTGGTTACAACTTCAAACTCCACAAAGCCCTTTCGAAGTATTTCCGATATGGCTAAGGTAGCTATGGCTAGGTAATAGCCTTCAATCCTTAAGGAAACAAGTCCTGTTAATATTCCTATGACCATTGGGACTAAAACTGAAATCAGTAAGGATATTTCAAAGGGGAGATTTAAGTCCTTAGTTATATAGGCTGCCAGGTAAGTTCCTAGGCCCATGAAGCCTGCTGTACCAAGAGATATTAATCCAGAATATCCTACTAAGAGGTTTAGTCCCAAGGCCACTATGGAGAATATAAGAATGCTAGCTATGGTAGTTAGGTAAGAATATTTAATTAATCCAAAGTCCACCAGTATAGGAAGTATGATTAATAAGATTCCAAAGAGTATATAGTCTGAATAAGGCTTTTTACTTTTATATACTTGAATAAGTTTGTTCTCTCTTTTTTCCATATCTACACCTCCTATACTTTCTTTACAATCTTCTTACCAAATAAGCCATTTGGCTTAAATAGAATAGTAATGAGTATCAAAACATATAATATTGAATCACTCCATATGGATGAAATATAAAAGGAGATAAAGTTACTGGCAAAGCCTATTATATAGGCTGCTACTACTGGACCGTAGAAGGTTTGGAAACCACCTAGGACACAGGCCAGTAATGCTATTATTTGGACTCCATCCATCATGGACAGGTTAACACTACTAGTTGGAGCTATCATAAGGGCTGCTAAGGTTCCTAAGGCAGCTGCTATGGCCCAAGACCCCATGGTAATCAAGGGTGTTGGTATTCCCATCATCCTAGCTACTATATCATTTGAAGCAGTAGCCCTTACTGCTAGCCCCCATTTGCTCTTCTGTAACATAATGAATAAGAAGAGCATGATTACAATACCAATGATTATATTCAAAATGGCGTTGTAACTTATATTGGCTCCCATGATAGTATGGGCGCCGTAGACAAATCTTGGAAATTGAAGGGGGTCAGTACCAAAGAGCATAGGTGCTAAGCCTAAAAATATCATTATCAATCCTAGGGTTATTATCTGTTTGGCTACTGGATTGACATTCTGTGCCCTTGCTATAACTATCCTATCTACTAAGACACCTACTAAAAATGCAGATAACATACCTAGGATGGCCACTGCAAAGGCGGGGAGGCCTGTACCCATGAGTATATAGGTTGCAATAAAGGCATTGAACATAGATATGGATCCTTGGGCATAGTTAGTTGTATTTGAGGTCCTAAAGATAAGGATTATACCTAAGGCAGCTAGGGCATAGACACCACCCGTTTCCAAACTATTTAATAGTATTTGAATGAATATGCTCATGATTTCACCCCTTCTTATAAGATTTTTATCTGACTATTATAGGATTTTACAAATCCTAGAACCAAGGTTATAAATTCCTGTGGTTTTTCATACATTAGGGCATGGCCTGAACCCTTTACTACTACTAACTTTGAATTAGGAATCCTTCTTTGGATTTCCTCTTGATATTTTAAAGGAGTAGTGGCATCATGTTCTGCACCTATTATTAGGGTAGGAACTTCTATTTTGTGTATTTCATCTCTTATATTTAAGTCTTCTGCAGACCTAACTAGCCTAATAAAGCCTTCATACCAGTCTGGCTTTAGGGAAATGGAGAAGGCCTTTTCTCTCTCCATTAGCCAATCTATATTTTCCTCATAAAAGTCTGCAGAGTAGATAAAGGGCATGGTAGATTTAAAGAATACTCTTCCATCATAGGTTTTAGCTGCATAGATCCAGCTTTCTCCTATATCCTTCAACATCATATTTGTATAAGAGGTTGTATTGGATAGTATAAGGCTTAAAAGCCTATCCTGGTGTTTTAAGGCAAATCTTTGTGCTACTTCTCCTCCATAGGAAATACCTAGGAGATGTACTTGCCCAAGGTTAAGCTTATTGAATAATTCTATTAAGCATTCAACATGGAAATCCTGAGTATACTGGTCATCTGCCCTATCTGACTGGCCTTGGTCTATGAAATCCACAAGTATTAGTCTGTTATTTTTGGATAATACATCAACAAAGGCAGACCATGAGCCAGTACTCATCATTATCCCATTTAATATAACCAGTGTTTCTCCCTCTCCATGGCTTTCGTAATAAATACTCTTTTCCCCTATTTTTACCTTAGGCATTCTCTTCCCTCCTAGTTACCATATCATCAAGTCCTTAGCTTCTTTTTCTAATTCTTCCCTAAAGTCTGGGTGGGCTATATTTATTAAAGCCTCTACCCTTTCCCTAATAGAGGTACCCCTTAAGGAGGCTACTCCATATTCAGTGACTACATAGTCAACATCATTTCTGGAAAGGGTTACTGCAGCTCCATGGGCTAGTCTAGGTACTATCTTAGATACGGTCTTTCTTTCTTCTTGGCCTGGAACCCTTACACTAGCTGTAGAGTGTAAGGCTATAATAGATTTTCCACCTTCAGACATTTGGGCTCCTATGGCTGTATCAGCCTGGCCTCCAGTACCTGAGAATTGGATATGGCCTATGGATTCTGAGCAGCATTGTCCACTTAAATCTATTTCCATAGTTGTATTTATTGAAACCATCTTATAGTTTTGGCCTACTACATAGGGGTCATTTACCCATGACCCTCTCATTATTTGGACGGCAGGGTTATCGTCTACAAAGTCATATAGTTTTTGGGTTCCTAATACAAAGGTAGCCACCATTTTACCTGGCATCAAGGTCTTATACTTGCCTGTAATAACTCCAGCATTATATAGGTCTACAACCCCATCTGTCAGCATTTCAGTATGGACTCCTAAGTCCTTCTTGTTCATAAGTTCAGCCGCTACAGCGTTTGGAATCCCCCCTATACCTAATTGTATAGTTGAACCGTCCTCTATTAAATCGGCTATATATTTGCCTATTTTCCTATCCTTTTCTGTAACTGGTACTTCAGGTAAAGCTGGTAGCTTGTAATCTACTTCTATTACATAGTCAATATCCTTTATGTGGACTATTGAGTCTCCAAAGGTCCTAGGCATATTGGGATTGACTTCAAGTATTATTATATCTGCATGCTCCATTATTTCCCTTTCATAGGTAGTAGATAGGGATAGGGAAATATACCCATGTTTATCCATGGTGGAGCCTGCACCAATGTATATATTAGGTTTTCTGTGGAATAATCTCTTTTTGGCTGCTAGGTGAAGGTGGTTTGGTATATAGGAAATATTGCCGGTTTTATGGGCCTTCCTTATGGCAGGACTGTAAAACCATCCATCCATGGAGAAACTTTCCTTAAAGTCTGGGTTCATATAGTATTCATAATCACCCATTGGCAAACAGGTAGTCACATTGACGTTTTTTACCTTACCTGCTATGGTGTGAAGGTTTTTTAAAAACTCCTTCCCTTCAGCTGCTGCCATGCCAGAAACTATATTATCATTTGATTTAATCATATTTAGTGCTTCTTCAACTGTTATTAGTTTGTCCTTATAGATCTTCATTGCATCCATTTAATTACCTCCTATTATCCCCATTTAATTACGTTTGCTGCCCAAGCATATCCGATTCCAGCTGCTATCATGGAAACTACTGTACCCTCCTTAACTTTGCCCTCTTCTAAAGCTAGATGAAGGGATAGGATTTGGTCTACTTGACCCATATGGCCATAATTAGATAGATAAATGGATTGGTCTTCTCTTAATCCTAAGGCTTCTACCATGGCCTTGTGTTGGGAATATTTGAAATGCAATACTGCTAGATAACCTAGGTCTTCCTTTGGAAGGCCTGACTTTTCAAAGGCCCTATCTATACAATAGAACCAGTTTTTCATAGATACTTCATTTAATCTATCCTTCATATGTTGTGGATTAAATAGCCTTAGAGACTTATAGGCTTCATCAATATTTTCTATGCTAATAGGTTTTTCTGTGCCTCCGAACTCAACTCCAGCATCTCTTGCCATAGACCCATCTGTCATTATATGGGTCCCTAATAGAAGGTTTTTGTTGTGGTTTTTCTTTAAGATAATGGCCCCACCACCAGCTGAAAGATTATACATCATGGACATGTTCTTATCAGTATAGTCAACAAAGTCCCCATTCCTATAGCCACCTACTACCATCACCGTCTTTATATCTTCATCTGCAATCATCATGTCCTTGGCTATTTTCATGGCAGCCACTGTTGTACAACATCTTTGCTGAACATCTATAGCCCAAGCATTGGTGGCCCCTATTTTTTCCTGAATATATATTCCTGATGTTGTAAGGGGGTATTCCTTCCATTCCTCTCCCATACATAGGATTAAATCTATTTCCTTAGGATCTATTCCCGTTCTTTCAAGGGCATCAAGGGCTGCCCTAACTCCCATTTCTTGAGTTCCATCTCCTGGTCCTGGTATAGGCTTTTCTATTATACCTAGCTTTTCAATAACTGCCTCTTCTGCCCAATAGCCCTTGGTGGCTTCAGAGATTTCCTTAGCAGTCATTCTGGCCTCTGGTATATAAATGCCTGTACCTACTATTCCTACATTTATATTAGTCACTTTATTACCTCCTAGAATCTCTTTACTCTAAAAATGATAAGATTAAATTCATAAACCTATCTAAATCATCAGTCATAGGTGCATGGCTACCCTTATCTAATAGTTCTAACTTGGCATTTTCACCTATAGCTTCTGCTATGCCTACTCCCATATCCATAGGAACTATTAGGTCATCTTTACCTTGGATTACTAGGGTAGGTGCTGTAATCTTGTGGACTTCTCCTGTTCCCTCTACAACTCCATTGTGTTCATCTGAAATATTGAAATGAACTAAGGAATAATCTATGTCTACTAGGTTTCTTTGTTGAAGCATGGCATCTAGATATTTTTCATACCTTTCTTCACTTGGCTTGTTAAATGTATAGATTGAAGAATCCCATACAAGTCTTAGGAAAGCCCTATCCTTATTTGCATAGGCATTCAAAATTGGTATTACCTGAACTGGGTCCTTAGCTATTTCTTCCTTAGTCTTTAGAAGCTGGTCGAGTATTGGTTGACCTTTCTCATCCTTCTTAAACATTGGATAACCCTTTATACCTACCGATTCTACTAGGATTAATTTGTCAACATATTCTGGATAGTCTATGGCAAAGTACATAATGACTCCACCACCTGTTGACCAGCCTGCTAAGCTAAATTTCTTAAGGCCTAAGGCATCTGCAAATAATTTCAAGTCCTCAGCAAAATCCCTTAAGGAGTTTACAGGTGTCTTATAGGTGGATACTCCAAACCCTCTCATGTCTATGGCATAGGTTGTAAAAGTTTCTGGCATACTCTCCATTACTGTATCCCAATGTTGTGAACTAGACATATTACCATGAACTAAGATGAGAACTTTTTCTCCTTCCCCTAGTTTCCTATAACCTATGGTCTCACCATTTGGTAATTCAATGGAATTTAACTTAATCATTTTAACCCTCCTCATTTAATAACCTAACATTTTCATTTAATTTCTCTGCTCTTTCTTTTATATCAACAACTAAGCCCCTAATATAGTTGTTGATTTCAATTTGATGGGATGAAATACTTAGTAGCTCTTCTAATCTTCTAGAAATTTGGTCAGTAGATGTCCTAAGGTCACTTATTATCTTTTCAGCATTCTTTACATAATCGTTGATGGAATTTGCTAAATCTCTAATCTCCTCTGCTACTATCCCGAAGCCTCCACCTTCCTTTCCCAACCTTGCTGCTTCTATGGAGGCATTTAGGCCTAATAAATTGGTTTTTTCCGATATTGTCCTAATAAAACCCAAAATATTTTCCGTATCTGCAACCTTTTCCATAGATTCTTTTGCGAAAGTATTTAATCCATTACCTACATCCTTAAGTTTTTGTGAGTTGCTAGTGATTATCTCAGTAATGGATGTTAGTTGCTCCATTGTATCCTTTAGGTTATCTGCTAAGGCTAAGAGTAAGTCTTGTCTATCTACAGCCTCTGTAAAAGATACTGAGCCTATTACATTGCCATATTCATCTTCTATGGGAATGGCTATTGCTATATATGGAAATCCAAAGACCTCTGGTCCAACCCTTCGAACTACCCTTTTTCCCGTAGTAATGGATTCATAGTTTACAGAACCCTTTACATGGGGGTCCCCAGCCCTTAATTTATGGTCCTGCCTCTTACTAGGAACATAAATTAGACATTTTTCTAAATCACATACGGATACTGCAAAGTCTGTATTAGTAAGTTTATTAATATATGGAGCTACCTTTACAAAGGAATCAAGTAAGTTTGCCATGGAATTCTCCCTTCATACCTTTTCTTGCTTTATTTTATATGCAACTAATGTGCCAAAAATAATATAATAGTTTATAGGGATTTAAAAGAGTATTTTGTAAAAATTTGGAGAATTGACTGTATTTTGTTTGGACATGTGCAAATATTGTACAGACACAAGTGTAGGTTTTCATAAAAAAACTACCTTCATAAGGTAGTTTTAAGTTATGCCGTATTTTTCCATCTTGCTATATAGGGAAGAACGGCTAATATTCAATAATTCTGCTGTTTTTAATTTGTTTCCTTCTGTATATTCCAAACACCTTAGGATGGCCTCTTTCTCCACATCTTCAATAATGTCCTTTAGGGGTCTAACTGGTCCCTCTATGGCCTTTCTTGACCTTTGGGTTATATATACTGGCAGGTGAACTGGCATAATAGTATCTGAATCAGCAAGGTTTATGGCCCTTTCCAGTACATTTTCCAATTCCCTAACATTTCCTGGCCAATTATGGGATAGAAGGTAGGCCAGGGCATTGTCTGAAATATTGGACACATATTTACCTAATTGATTAGAAAGCTTTTTAAGTAATACTTTTACCAGCTCTTCAATATCTTCTTGCCTATCCCTAAGGGGTGGGATTTCTATGGTCATTACATTTAATCTATAGTATAGGTCTTCCCTAAATTTTCCTTCTTGGATTAGCTTTTTTAAGTCCTTATTTGTAGCTGCTATTACCCTTACATCTACTTTGATTATCTTGTTTCCGCCAACCCTTTCAAATTCCCTTTCTTGTAAGACCCTAAGCAGTTTTGCCTGCATTTTAAGTGGCATATCTCCTATTTCATCTAAGAATATTGTCCCCCCGTTGGCCAATTCAAATTTACCGATTTTACCACCCTTTTTAGCTCCTGTAAAGGCTCCCTCCTCATAACCAAAGAGCTCGGATTCTAGTAGCTCTGAGGGAATAGCGGCACTATTTACCTTCACAAAGGGTGAAAAGCTTCTAGCGCTGTCATTGTGAATTGCATGGGCAAATAACTCCTTGCCTGTCCCCGACTCTCCTAGGATTAAAACATTGGAAATGGAGCCTGAGGCCCTTTTACCAATGAATTTGGCTTGGGACATCTTTTCACTATTGCCTATGATATTGTCCCAGGAATATTTAGCACCATACATCTCCTTCAATTGGTTCTTATATAGGTGGATTTCCGTTTCCAATAGCCTATTTTTACTTATCATCTCCCTAAACTGCTCAAGATCTTCGAACAAGACCATGCCTACTGCATATTTTAACTCTCCCTTATTATCTAAAACTGGAATCCTGTGAACTATGGCAGTATGGCCATTTTCAAAGGTATGTTTCCATGCTATTTCTGCCTTCTTAGTTTTAAAAACATAGGGAAAGCGGGAATACTTGTCCACATCTAGGACATACTTTCCGATAATCTCTTCCTTTGGAAACCTCAAGAAATCTGCAAAAACTTGGTTTATCATTCTGATAATCCCGTTTTTATCTAGGAGGATCAGTGGAACTGGTAAGGGGTCAAATATTTTATGTAACATGGATATAAGGTATTCTGTCAATACAGCGTCCTCTTCCAAATCAAAATATTCATCTGGTTGTAGCTTGTCTTTATTTTTGTAATCCATGAAGCACCTCCAGAACATCCATAAATGATTATATATATTCTATCATAGGAAGTAATTAATATCGATATTTAAGTAAATAAAAAGCTATTATCTCTATTGGATAATAGCTTAAATAGTCTATAATACAACTCCACCAGTTACTTCTAGTACTGCACCTGTGACAAAGGCAGCTTCATCTGAGGCTAAGAAGGCATAGGCATTGGCTATTTCTTCAGGTTCACCTAGTCTTTGTAATGGGGCCTTTTCCTTCATCATATTTATTACCTTTTCAGGCATCTTCTTCACCATTGGAGTAGCTATAAAGCCTGGAGCTACAGCGTTTACACGAACTCCCTTTCTACCTAATTCCTTGGCCCAGGTCTTAGTCATACCTATAACTCCCCATTTAGTTGCAGCATAGTTAGTTTGACCAAAGTTACCATACAAGCCTACTACTGATGAGGCATTTAGAATAACTCCACTCCCTTGTTCTACCATAACCTTGGCAGCCGCTTGACCACAGTTATATACTCCCTTTAAGTTCACATCTATTACCTTATCCCATTGGTCTTCTGTCATCTTCAATAAGGTAGAGTCCATGGTTATACCTGCATTATTTACTAGAATATCAAGTTTACCAAACTTTTCTAAGGTAAATTCAATCATCCTATTTACTGAATCCATTTTAGTTACGTCTACATAGATACCTGCAGCCTGACCACCTATTTCCTTGATTTCATTTACAGTTCTTTCAATATCCTCTTCATTGATATCTCCTATGACTACCTTGGCACCTTCCTTAATGAATTTTTTAGCAGTGGCTTCTCCTATCCCCCTAGCTCCACCTGTAATAATTGCTACTTTGTCCAATAATCTCATTCAACTTCCTCCTTATATAAAAATATAATAATTAAACTTTTAATATTTTATATAAGCAAGAAGTATGCCATTTATTATAAGACTACCAGTTTAATTAAGTTGTCTGATGGGTCTTTAGTAAATATACTAGCTTCATCCTCTATTATCTCATAGCCTAGTTTTCTTAGGTCATTAATCTTTTCTTCTAGTATTTCCTTGCTTGGAAATACCATGGAGAAGTGTTTCATACCAGCTGAGTTTTCTGGTAGGGGTGGGGCATTTTTCCCATGCCATATATTTAAACCTATATGGTGGTGGTATTCTCCAGTGGATAAAAATAGGGCTGAGTTGGCCATGGACATAATCAAGTCAAAGCCTAATCCCTCACAATAAAACTTTTTTGCTTCATCTAAATCCCCTACATGTAGGTGGATATGGCCCAGGATAGTATCCTCTGGCTCTACTAAAGTGACCATTGGGTTTACACCATCAGCTGATAGTACCAGTCTTTTTCCTTACTCCTTTAATATCTTAAATCCCATGATACTTGTATAAAACTCCTTAGATCTATTTATTTCTAGCACTTTTAGTTCTATCTCATTTATATAAATACTTGGGTCCTTATGATATTTTGACATAAAATCACCCTTTCAAAACTTATATAAGTATATTACCCAATAAGCTATAGTTAATAACCAATAGTCAAAAGTGAATAGTTTTTTGGATTGTTTATGACCTAAGCCTACGAAGAAAGGGAGCAAAAGAATTTGTCTTGGGAAACTGTGGGATTGTGAATTAGTTAAGTGGATTTGGGTATATAATATATAATATCTAAAAAAGAAATAGGTGATAGAGTGGGGAATATAGCAGCTTTTTTCGATATTGACGGAACCATATTCAGAAATTCACTGATGATAGAGCATTTTAAAAAACTAATTAAATATGAAGTCATAGACCCTTCAGTCTGGTATAGTAAAATAAAACCAATCTATGATGAATGGGAAAAGAGATATGGTGACTTTGATGACTATTTAGGTGCCCTTGGAGAGGTATATATAGATGAATTGAAGGGAGTAAAAAAGTCCTATATTGAATTTATAGCCTCCCAGGTAATAAATTTGAATGGGGATATGGTATATAAATACTCTAGGGAAAGAATAAGGTGGCATCAGGAAAATGGCCATAAGGTATTTTTTATATCAGGAAGCCCAGACTTTTTGGTATCGAAGATGGCAGAAAAATATGGGGCTACTGAGTTCAGAGGGACTACCTACCTTGTAGATGAAAACAACTGTTTTACAGGGGAAATACAAAAGATGTGGGATTCAGAAAATAAACTAAAAATATTGTCCGAGTTTCTAAAAAAATATGATGTTGACTTGGACTTAAGCTATGCCTATGGAGATACTGTAGGAGACCTATCCATGCTTAAGATGGTAGGTAAACCTGTTGCCATAAATCCGAATCGGGAACTTATACTAAGTATTAGAGAAGACAGGGACCTTTCGAAAAAGGCTACTATTATAGTAGAAAGAAAGGATGTAATTTATAAGTTAAATGCAGATGTGGACATATTGTAACTAATTGTAAAGAAATAATAAAGAAAAAACTCGTTCTCTTTGAACGAGTTTAATTTCCTTGGTATAATCCTAAAGTTCTTGTAACATCTAGGATGAAAATTACACCAGCACCTGGTTCTTCAATATTTAATCTATCTTTAATTGAATTTATTATTGGCTCTGTTTTTTCTTTTTTAGATAAAATAAGTATTATGTCCTTCTCAGGTTCTATTTCAATATTGAATAATCTTACTTTCTCTTGAACTCCAGATCCCCTTCCATGGATTACAGTACCACCAGTAGACCCAGCTGCTCCAGCTGCATCTAGGACATCATCTAAAGAGCCCTTATCTACAATAACAAATATGGCTTCATAGTCCACTTTATTCACACCTTTCTTTTCAGGGTTAGAAATATATTTATTTCCATTTAGCTTTTCACATTGCTTTAAAGGAATGGAGAAAGCAATGCCATGATGAGGTTTATCTAAATGGAACTTCCTTATCATATTATCATAGAAAGCGTCTTCTTGTGTATCATCTACCATAGTTATGAAGATTTCCTTCCTAATGTCAACAAGGCCAAATTTTTTCAAAAGCTCACTTCTTACAGTTCCCCTTCCTAAGAAGATAGTACCACCTAAGGCCCCCAATTCCCTAGAAAACCTTAACACCTTGCTACCCTTTCCAAAATCTAGTATGGTACAAAATAAAAAAAGTTTGTCTCTAATTATTTCCACTTCTAGCCCTCCCTTCTAGCTTTCATTTTAAAGATTAGTCCTAAAATTTGTAAAGCTACTAATGGAGTCATGGCTACCATAGCTATAACACCAAAACCATCTATTAATACATTTGCTGTAGGAATAGCATTAGCTGCACCTTGTGCAAAAGCCAAAACAAAGGTAGCAGTCATGGGCCCTGAGGCAACTCCACCTGAATCAAAGGCTATACCCACAAAAATAGGCGGTACCCTATATGATAAAAAGATAGCCAATGCAAATCCCGGAAGTAAAAAATGCCACAGTTTTAAGCTTGGTATCATAATCCTTAACATGGACATGGAGACTGCAAAGGCAATACCTATTGATAATGCCACTAAAATGACCTTCCGTTTAATATGGCCTGCTGTAACCTCTTCTACCTGCTGAGTTAGAACATATACAGCAGGTTCAGCTAAGACTACTACCATACCCAGGGCAAAACCTATTATAGGTAGAACATTTGGATAATAAGTTGCTATAGATTCTCCCATTATCCTTCCAACTTCCATGAAGCCAGCATATACTCCTACTAAAAATAGGGTAAGCCCAATATAAGTATATAGGAGCCCCTTATATATTATGCTTTTACTTTTCTTATTCAATTTAAACTTAGCCATGTTAAAAATTATAAATAAGATAAATAAAGGAAGTATGGTAAAAAAAGTCTCCTTCATTAGCTGTGGAAACACACGAATATAAGGACTTATAATTCCAACATTTGCTACAAAGGCTTCAGCCTCACCCTGTACATTGGTAATCCCCTTAACTATACTCATAAACATAACGGCAAAAATAGGACCTGCAGAAGCTAATCCTACTAATCCGAAACTGTCTTCTTCTGCTGACTTACCCCCCTTTAACTGGGATACCCCGTATCCTAAAGCCAAGAGAAAAGGAGTCGTCATGGCACCAGTAGTGGCTCCAGAAGCATCTACAGAGATAGCCAAGAATTCTTCCAATGCATTTAAACCTAGAAGAAATATTATGAAATAGACTATAGTAAAAATACGGTTTAGTGGTTTTTCATACACTATCCTCAATAGGCCTATACCCACCATAATCCCTACTCCTATGGAAACTACGATAAGAATAGAAGAAAAGGAAATTAAACCACCAGAGGCTAGACTTACTTGACGGGCAAGTATCTGTATGTCTGGCTCTGCTACGTTAATAAGAAAACCTAATAAAAATCCTAATAAGCCTACTAAATAAGCCTTATTAGTTTTAGCAGTGGTCTCACCCATTAAGTGACCTATGGGCAGTACCCCGATATGGGCACCAAATAAGAATATGCCCAGGCCTAATATTACTAGTAATGAGCCTATTAAAAACCTTATGAGCATTTCTCCTTCAATGGGAACAATAGTGAAATGTAGGATTAGCACCAGTAATGTAATAGGAAAAACAGTCATGGATACTTCTTTTAGTTTATTAAGTAATATGTTCAAATAATGCTCCCCTTTCTCTAAAGTAAA
>JAAYQJ010000018.1 GCA_012519355.1 Tissierellia bacterium
GCAATTGAAGCGGAAATAAATAAGATGGCACTAAACCAAGCTAAAATAATACTGGAGGATGCTGCCAAGGTTTATGAGGATTATCCTGCTAAAGCAACTACATTTATGAAATGTGGAGACCCTGCAAAGGAAATCCTAGATAAGGCAAAAAATGAAAAATGTGATTTAATTGTTATGGGGAGTAGGGGGTTAAATACCATATCTAGGGCAATGTTAGGTAGTATATCTAATAAAGTAGTGAATCATAGTGATATATCTGTACTCGTAGTAAAATGAGATGTGAAGGATTACCTTTACATCTTTTTTTATTGGATTCTTAATATTTGATGAAAAAAATCTAAATATATGCTATAGTAGTACTTAAATAAATTTTTGCAGAGGTATGATAACAAATGAAAAGGGATAAAAATATAAAAAAAGAGATTAAAGAAAGTATAATCCTTGCACTACCTATAGTAATAGGGTATTTTCCAATAGCCATGGCATTTGGCCTTTTATCAAAAAACACCTTATTGTCCTTTAGAGACACTAGCTTATTATCCTCATTGGTATATGCAGGTGCTAGCCAGTTTATGGCCTTAGATTTAATCAAAGCAGGTGTGTCAAGTAGCAGCATTGTTCTTGCTACCTTCTTATTAAACCTAAGGCATATGATGATGACTGCATCCTTAGCTGTGGAATTAAAGGAAATTCCCAAAAAATATATTCCCCTTGTTTCCTTTGGAATTACTGATGAGACATTTTCAGTAATTTCTTTTAATAAGGAGAAGATAAGTTTAGGTTTTGTTTTACTTTTGAATATATTATCCTATGCTTCATGGAATATAGGAACCATAGTTGGATATGGGGTTGGTGAAATATTGCCATCATCCCTACAATCTAGCTTAAATGTAGGTTTATACGCTATGTTTGCAGCCTTGTTATTTCCAGAAATAAAGAAATCAAAAAATATATTGTTTATAGCCTTAATATCAGTATTAATATATATAACTTTGTTCTACTCAAGAATATTCACTTCTGGTTGGGATATTATAGTGGGGGTAGTTATATCATCATTACTGGGGCTAAAAATACTAGATCATAGTAAAGGGGAGGTATAATTGAAATCATATTTACTATTAATAATAGGAATGGCAATAGTAACTTACTTACCTAGATTAATTCCGCTAATAGCCTTAAACAATAGAAAGATAAATAAAAGAGTAGAAGATTTTTTAAGCCTTATACCCTATACATCTTTAAGCATTCTGATTATTAGAGGGATATTAACTGCTGGTGATGGTATGATGGTTGCCACCATAGTTGGTGTTGGAATTGCAGGCATTATATCCTATATTAAAGGAAACTTAGTCTTATCAGTCTTATCTGGTATTTTATTATCTTTTATAGTTTTGAATATACCTATGTAACTATGATGGGTAGTCTAATTAAATATGGGAAAAAAGATGCATGGTTTCTATCATCTATGGACCATGCATCTTAATTTTCTGGGGATTATTTAATTATCAATACAATTAATCAAATCAATCTAACCTAGCCCTATAGTTTTACTTGGGATATTATTTCCTCTAACTTTTCACTGGACTCCCTATTACCCTTCATTATGGAGTTAATATTATTGATGATTTCAACAATATCCATATTCTTATCAGCAATAGAATTAGTAGCAATAGATGACTCTTCGATTGTTTTTGATATTTCATTAATTGAATTAGAGATTTGATTTATAGTTGCAGATAATTCTTCAGAACTAGCGCTTAAGTCTGAAATTATACTATTTAAGTAATAGCCATCTTCTTTATAATTATTTACAGCATCTACCATAAGGTCATAATCACTTAATATATCTTTCTCTAAGAATTCCATTACTAGGGATACCCTATCAATTAGTAATTCTACTGCTTTAGTTATACCTTCCGTTATAGCCTGTATCTCACCCACTGTTGCATTTGAGTTTTCTGCAAGCTTTCGAATTTCATCAGCAACTACAGCAAATCCTTTACCAGCTTCTCCTGCCCTGGCAGCTTCAATGGTTGCATTTAGTGATAGCAATGAAGTCTGTTCAGATATCTGTAATATTGCATTGGTTAACATATTTATTTTTTCTACTTCCTTAGATGATTTTATTGCATTTTCAATCTCATTCCTTGTTTCTTGGTATACTCCCATGGATTTATTACGGGCGGATATAAACTGTTCTCTTAGCTTATCAGCCTTGTTACTGATTTCTGTTGATGTGTTTGATGCATTTTCTACCTTTTCAGCAAAGTCCGAAACAGCCTTATCTATTTCCACTGTAGATTCACTGATAGACACTGCAACAGCAGTTGTTTCTTCCATACCGGCAGACAATTCCTCAGTTGTAGAGGAAGTTTCTTCTGCATGAAAAATTAGATTATTTAACTTATCAATAGTTTCTTCGTAGGTTTTGTTATTAATAGCAATTGCAGAATCCATATTATTCACAAATACTTTTAATTTATCTAATATTAACTGGAAAGATTTATAGGCTTGTCCGATTTCATCTTTTCTATTTAGGCTATTTTCATCTAAAGCAATGCTTAAATTTAAATTACTTATTTCTTCTGCTACATCTACACTATCAATGATAGGTTTAGAAATTGTGCCAGCTAGATAATTAGATAGTAGTATTGAAATAACAATAATTATGGCAGTTGCAGTTAAAGTATACATAATTACAGAGTTTATTGTATTTAACATTATCTTGCTAGGTAAAGCTATACCTACTTTCCAATTGGCTTCATCCACATCGGCAAAGAAAAATACCCTACTCACATTATCAAAATCCCTTATACTTCTATCTCTAATAGATAATTCACTGTCCATAAGGAATTTTAGTTTCCCGTCTAAAATATATTCAGAGTTAATTAAGGAGTCCTCTGTTGGGTTAAAGTCTTCGTTTATATGGGTTATTATATTACCATTATGGTCCAATAAAAATGCATAGCCACCTTCACCTAAATCTACACTAGAAACAATATCGACTAAATGAGCTATGGTAATATCAGATGCTATAACCCCTTCTTTTCCAATTGGAGTTCTAAAATACTTTGAAATTGTAATTACCATATTACCTAGGTCTGCATCTAGATATGGTTCAGTAATATAAATTCCATCAGTTTCCTTAGCCCCTATATACCAGTCCCTACTTGTAGGATCGTAGCTACTATCTGGTATCCAGCCTGAACCAGCAATTAGTGATTTATCGCCAAATGCTACATAGTACTCATTACCTGGATTAATTTCGTTTTTTCCTACAAAATAATGATGGACATAATCATAATCATAATTGTCATTATATAAAAGACCTTGTAACACCTCCTCTAGAGAATCCTTCTGTAAAGCTATCCATGTATTGGCATCCTTTGCCATATTTGCAGTTTCCAGTTGTGCACTTGTATTTATTTCTGTTTCTAATCGCTTAGTTGAAACCACATAATTAATAATAGCTACAGATAGTATAGAGATTAGACAAATTAGAACAGAAATCAAGACAATCTTTCCTTTTAATTTCATTGCCTTTTCCTCCTTAAATTATTATGACATATATACCCAATAATCGGGCTATGGTTTACATATAAGATTATATTTTGTACTAAAAAAATAGTCAAGTCTAAAGATAAAATGATAGAGGCTCTAATAATTGTAACCATATTGTTGCTGGAATGTAATTTGTTTTAGTAATAGAATAAAGTTATGAAAAGAAAGGAGCTGTATTATGAAAAAAATAATGTCGATTTTATTGTTGATTGTATTATTAATAGGATTTGTTCCCTATGGGTAGCAGGTGATGAGCTCAGTGTATCTAGCACTATAATAAAGACTGAGGATGATATAAAAACAATAAATCTTATCCTACCAAACTTTAGTGGCTTTAATGGGGCTGAAAAGTTAAATGAAAGGATACTAAATATAGGCTTAGATGCTATTGGTGATGCAAATGCTACTGCTAAATCTATGAAAAAATACAAGGAAGAGCTAGAAGAAGCAGTAAGTATGTATGCAGAAGCTGTCAGGGAGAGAAATGGTATAGTTCAATATGGTCTTATGGCTGATAGCCTTAGGGAAGAAAGTTATGGTCAATTTAAGGATATGGGCTTTGTCACTGGAACCTCGAGTCCCTGGGTGGATAATTATGAAATATCACAGTTAGGGGAGAAGGTCTACCAAATTGAATTCACCTTAAAAACTAGTGTGCCTACTGATTCCTTAAGATCAATAGTAAAAATCCAATTGATTGAAGATGGCCAATATATAAGCATAAGGGAACTTGAAGAAGAGTTTAAATAATGTGCAAAAGCATATCTAGATATGCTAAAATTAAATTAGTGCCAGTACAGGAAACAAGGAAGATAAAATATGAACTTAGGGGGCTAAACTATGGTAATAGATTTGCACTGTGATACATTTTTAAGGTTAATGGAAGGGAAAAATGGCTCAGACCTATACGAAAATAACTTGAATGTAGATATTAAGAAACTAATAAAAGGGAAGTCTCTGGCCCAATTTTTTGCCATGTGGATAGATTTAAAAAATGATAGTAAACCCATGGAGACTTGTCTAAAAATGATAGATAAATTCTATATAGAACTAGATAAAAACCCTGATTATATTTCTTTAGCAACTAATTATGAAGATATAATAAGGAATAAAAATGAGGGTAAAATATCGGCCCTACTTACTATTGAAGAGGGCGGGGCTATAAAGGGCCAACTACATAACTTAAGGAATTTTTATAGATTAGGGGTCCGGGGAATAACTCTTACTTGGAATAGGGTCAATGAAATAGGTTTTCCAAATGCAAAAGAGGAATATAGGAATCAAGGCCTAACGGAATTTGGCAAGGAAGTTGTTTATGAGATGAATAGATTGGGGATGTTAATAGATGTCTCCCACCTTTCTGATGAAGGATTTTACGATGTAGCAAGACTTAGTTCAAAACCCTTTATTGCTTCCCATGCCAATTCAAGAACTATAAAAGAGCATTTTAGAAATCTAACAGATGACATGATAAGGGTCCTATCAGATAAGGGTGGAGTAATAGGTATAAGCTTTGAAAGAGACTTCTTAGGAGATACTGAAAATGCAAGAATAGAGGATATGGTTAAGCATATCAAGTATATAAGAAATATTGGCAGCATAGATGTTATAGCTATTGGCACCGATTACGATGGTTGTAATCCTAACTGTGAAATAGATAATATTGGTGAAATAGGCAAACTTGCAGAAGCATTAAAGGCTAACAATTTTTCTGAAGATGAAATAGATAAGATATTCTATAAAAATGCACTGAGAGTTATAAAAGAAGTGCTATAATTGTATATTTCACATATTAAGCTTAAATCACAATAGATCTTAATGTGAGTGGAATTATAATTAAGGGAGCTTGACACCTTTAGCTCACTACTCTATTATATATAGTAAAGCGAAAAAGAAAGAGGGAAGAAAGATGACTGTGAAAATACCAACTAGGGAAGAAGCTTTAGAATTATTTAAAAGGTATAATAAGTCTGAAAGTCTACTTCGTCATGCCTTATCAGTAGAGGCCACTATGAAACATTTTGCTGAGCTTTTTGAGGAGCCTGATCTTCATAAGTGGGCTATTGTAGGACTTATTCACGACTTGGACTATGAAATGTATCCTGATGAGCATTGTATTAAGGTCCAAGAGATCTTAAAAGAAGAAGGATATCCAGAGGATTATATCAGGGCTGTGGCAAGCCATGGCTATGGTATTTGCTGTGATATAGAACCAGTTGAGAGAATGGAGAAGGTATTATACGCAATTGATGAATTAACAGGCCTTATAACAGCCGTCGCTTTACTTAGACCAAGCAGGTCTGTATTAGATTTAGAACCAAAATCTGTCAAGAAAAAATGGAAAGATAAGGCCTTTGCAGCAGGTGTAGACAGGACTGTCATAGAAAGAGGCATTGAAATGCTAGGTATGGAAAGAGATGATGTAATAAGAGAAACCATACAGGGGATGAGAAAAGTTGCAGATGAAATAGGCCTAAAGGGTAATCTATAAAAACTACCAGGATAACTGGGCATTATTTGGGTATAATTAAGCTAATGATTGATGCAAAGGGGAGAAGATATGATTAAAGATTTAAGAGACAAAGAAAATAATATAGATAAAAAAACTAATATCCATGAAGATGCTTTTATAGCAGAGTCTGCTGATGTTTTAGGAGATGTAACCATAGGTGAAGGAAGTAGTGTATGGTACAGTGCAGTAGTTAGGGGAGATATGTCTTACATTAAAATAGGTAACTATACTAATATCCAAGATAACGCTACAGTCCATGTAGATACTGGTATGCCTTGTGAAATAGGCGATTATACTACTGTAGGACACAATGCCATAGTGCATGGTTGTAAAATAGGCAACAACTGCCTTATAGGAATGGGAGCCATAATATTAAATGGGGCAGTTATAGGTGATAATAGCATTATAGCTGCAGGAGCTTTAATAACAGAAAATGCCAATATACCACCTAATTCTGTAGTAATGGGCTCACCAGGAAAGATTAGAAGAGAAGTAACAGAAAAGGATGTAGAAACGACAAAAGAAAATGCTATAAGATATGAGAAATTATGGAGAAATGAACACATATAGTAAGAAGGCTAAAAATGCCTTCTTTTTTTCTTTTAATTTACTAAATGTTATGGAATAAATCTTTTACTTAATATTGAGAAAAAATAAACAATCATAGTAAATTAAGTAATATTGATGTATTATAATATTATAGTAGTGTATGAAAAACTCATTTTAAGCTAGTAGATAAGTATAAACAATGGAAATAGCCATATTTTATCTGATTTTTAACAATGAGGAGTGAGCATATGAGCGAGAATAATATGAAGAGTTTTAGGATTAAAGGTTTATTAGCTGCTATGTTTGCTTCAGCCCTTTGGAGTACAGGAGGAATATTCGTAAAAATTATAGATTGGAACCCTGTAGCTCTTGCAGGAATGAGGAGTTTTATAGCTTCTCTAGTAATAATAGCTTATGTAAAAAAACCAAAATTATCTAAGTCAAAGACTCAGATTATTGGTGCCATAGCCAGTGCAACAACAGTATTAAGTTTCATAATAGCAAACAGGTTAACTACTTCTGCCAATGTTATTTTACTGCAATATACTTCTCCCATATTTGCAGCAATTTTAAGTGTATGGATTTTGAAAGAGAAAATAAGATGGTATGATAGTTTGGCAATAGTTTCGGTTTTCTTAGGTATGGGACTTTTCTTCGTAAACGACTTAAGCTCTGGTAATATTATTGGAAATTTCCTTGCCATATTCTGTGGATTTTCATTAGCAGTTTCCACAATCACTTTAAAAATGGAGCAGGAGGGATCACCTTTTGAAATAACCATATTTGGAAATCTTCTGGCCTTTATAGTAGCTATTCCCTTTATTTTAACTAATTTGCCTAGCTTTAAAAGTCTGGCCACTGTAGTAGCTATGGGTGTTTTTCAATTAGGAATTCCTTATATATTTTATATTAATTCTCTGAAATACATAACAGCCCTTGAAGCCATACTTATTACAGTCATTGAGCCCCTATTGAATCCCCTATGGGTATATATATTTGCCGGTGAAAAGCCAAGCATCTTCGCCATAATGGGGGGTATCATTGTAATAGTATCTGTCACATTTAGGAGCATTTATGTTTCTAAGAATCCTATAGAGAATACTACCAATAAATTAGGGGCCTAAGCCCCTAATTTCATCTTTCCATTGCCTTTTTAGCAAATTCTGTAGTCACTAGCTTGTCATAATCAGCTCTTTTATCTAATTCTCCTGCTAACTCCATAATATCCATTAAATGATTGAAGCCTTCTTCTGTAATTATCAAATCAGGTTTCCATGAATCTTGGTCCCTATATCTTTCAACTAATTTTATCAATACTTCTTTGTCCGTATCTGGGAACTGAGGCATTACAGCCTCTGCAATTTCTTCGCTACTATGTTCTTGTACCCAAACCATAGCCTTATATAAGGCATTTGTAAACTTTTGAATTATGTCTGGATTTTTCTCGATAAATTCCTTAGTTGCAGAATAGGCTGTATATGGAATATATCCACCTTCTTCGCCTATTGAAGCTACAACATATCCCCTGCCTTCCTTTTCAAGGGTTGCAGCTACTGGTTCAAATAGGGTTACGTAGTCACCTTCTCCACCAATAAAGGCTCCTGCCATAACATCAAATTGTATATCCGTTCTAACTTCTAAATCTTTACCTGGCTCAAGGCCATGTTTCTTTAATACATACTCTAATGTCATTAAAGGCATGCCACCTTTTCTACCGCCAATAATAGATTTTCCCTTAAGTTTATCAAAGGTAAAATTATCATCTTTCTCTCTACCTACTAAGAAGGAACCATCTCTTTGAGTTAACTGGGCAAAGTTTATTGCATAGTTATCCCTGCCTTGATTGTATACATATATAGATGCTTCAGGTCCCATAAATCCAATATCCCCTTCTCCACTTAATAAGGCAGCCATAACCTTATCTGCGCCTTTTCCGTCAATCAACTCAATATCCAATCCTTCCTCCTCGAAGAAACCTTGAGTAATGGCTACATATTGGGGCGTATAGAATAAAGAGTGAGTAACTTCAACTAATTTTATGGGTGTCAAGTCCGATTCTTTTTTGCAGCCTGTTAACCCTATTGTTATGACTAATAATAGTAGCAACAATAGGGTTACCTTCCTAAAAAATCCTCTCATCCAATCCCTCCTAACAATATTTTGTGTACGAAAGTATTATTTAATGATATAATATTCTATAATATAGTAAAGGTTACTATTTTGTTATAAGGGAGGAATAGAATGAATATACCAAATATGCTAACAATATTGAGGATATTACTTATTCCAGTTTACTTGTACTTTTTTTACTCTAATATGGATAACAATATTCTTTGGGCAGGATTTATATTCATATTAGCAGGAATATCAGATATACTAGACGGGCACATAGCTAGGAAATATAATATAACTACTAAACTTGGTATAGTTTTGGACCCTATTGCAGATAAATTAATGACCTTTACTATACTTATAAGTTTTGTTACTAAAGGCATAATACCTATATGGATATTGGTTGCCATTGGAATTAAAGAATGTATGATGATTTTAGGTGGTGCTATTTTATATTTATTTAAGGGAAAACAGGTATTACCTTCAAATAAGTATGGAAAAGTTGCTACACTTTCATTTTATACTGCTACATTATCCGTAGTATTTAGGTTTCCTAGTTCAGTTTCAAGTTTCTTGTTTATACTGACAGTAGTTATAAATCTTATTGCCTTTATAAATTATTTTATAATTTTCAATAATTTAAGTAATAATAACATAAATGAAGTTGACAAATAAAATTGGTATTAATATAATAATAGATAATTTCAAATTTTGCTATGATAAAGAGGAGTAGGTAAATAACCTTTAACAGAGAGAGGATGTTAGGTGAGAGGTCCTTAAAGTAGTGTTTACCGAAGGTAGCTTTAGAGCATTCAAGCTGAAACTAAGTAGGCTTGAAGGGTTTAACCCTTATATTGTACGAGAGCCATGTTTTCATGGAATTAAGGTGGTACCGCGATTTACCCTTCGTCCTTATTGTTTGGATGAAGGGATTTTTTATGACCTAACTTAGCCAATGGGACCAAAGGAATCAATGAGCAAAAGTTAATAGTGAAGAGTGAAAAGTAAGATTAGTGAATAGTGAAGAGTGAGTTTTAGTCAATTGACAATGGAGAAATGACAATTTTGAAGGCAAAGAATTAGAGATTAATAAGACCCAAAAGCCTGACAGTAACATTTTCAATTGTCAACTCTCAATTGTCCATTGAAAACAATTGTGCATTGTGAATTGTGAATTAAACTAAGAAGGAGGAGATTTTATGTTAGAAAATTTGCCAAAGACCTATAATCCAAAGGATTTTGAAGATAGGATTTATCAATATTGGAATGATAATGGCCATTTTGTAGCCCATATTGATGAGAATAAAAAACCTTTTACAATTATGATGCCACCACCAAATGTAACAGGTAGTCTTCATATGGGTCACGCATTAAACAATACTATTCAAGATATTTTAATTAGATGGAAGAGGATGGAAGGCTATTCAGCCTTATGGCTACCAGGTACTGACCATGCTAGTATTTCCACTGAAGCTAGGGTAGTAAATAAAATCAAATCAGAAGGAAAGACTAAAGAAGGATTAGGTAGAGAAGGATTTTTAGAAGAAGCCTGGGACTGGACCCACAAATATGGAAATACTATTAAGAACCAATTGAAAAAATTAGGAGTTTCCTGCGACTGGACTAGAGATAGGTTTACCTTAGATGAAGGATTAAGTAAGGCTGTAGAAGAAGTCTTCATTAGGCTTTATGAAAAGGGATTAATTTATAGGGGAGATAGGATAATCAACTGGTGTCCATCTTGTAGAACTGCCATATCCGACGCAGAGGTAGAGCATGAGGATAGCAAGGGTAGTATTTGGCATATTAGATATCCTATTAAGGATAGTGAAGAGTATATTGTCATAGCTACAACTAGACCCGAAACCATGTTAGGAGACTTAGCCATAGCTGTTAATCCTGAAGATGAAAGATATAAAGATTTAATAGGCAAGACGGCTATATTACCTTTAATGGATAGAGAAATTCCAATAATAGCAGATGAATATGTTGAAATGGAATTTGGTACTGGAGCAGTTAAGATTACTCCATCACATGACCCTAATGATTTCGAAGTTGGAGAAAGACATGGCCTTGGCCAATGCATTATAATGAATGAAGATGCGACTATAAGCGAAAATGGAGGAGTATACCAAGGATTAGAAAGGTATGAAGCTAGAAAGAAAATAGTTGAAGACCTAAAGGAGAGGGGCTATTTAGTAGAAATAAAGGACCATGATAATGCTGTTGGCCATTGTGAAAGATGTAGTACTGTTGTTGAACCACTTATATCAAAACAGTGGTTTGTAAAAATGGAGCCATTGGCAAAACCTGCCCTAGAAGCCTATGAAAAGGGAGAACTAAACTTTATACCACCTAGATTTGGAAAAGTTTATGCTAATTGGCTAGAAAATATTAGAGACTGGTGTATATCTAGACAATTGTGGTGGGGACATAGGTTACCAGTATATTACTGCAATGACTGTGATGAAATAATGGTAGCTAGGACTAGACCAGAGAAATGTACAAAATGTGGAAGCTCTGATTTATATCAAGATAACGACACCTTAGATACTTGGTTCTCATCAGCCCTATGGCCATTTTCTACCTTAGGTTGGCCTGAAAACACAGAAGACCTACAATATTTCTTCCCTACAGATGTTTTAGTAACAGGATACGACATCATATTCTTCTGGGTAGTTAGAATGGTATTTTCAAGTATTGAACAAATGGGAGAAATTCCATTTAAAGATGTATTCTTAACAGGTCTTGTTCGTGACTCTCAAGGAAGGAAGATGAGTAAATCCTTGGGTAATGGTATTGACCCATTAGAAGTAATCCATGAATACGGAGCAGATGCCCTTAGATTTACCTTAGTAACAGGCAATACACCAGGAAATGATATGAGATTTTATATGGAAAGGGTAGAAGCCAATAGAAACTTTGCTAATAAGCTTTGGAATGCTACTAGGTTTGTATTGATGAATTTAGATGAAGATGTTTCTAAGGAACAAGTTAGTTTTGATAATTTGGAAGAAGAAGATAGATGGATTTTATCAAAACTAAACAAAACTATTAAAGAGGTAA
>JAAYQJ010000128.1 GCA_012519355.1 Tissierellia bacterium
GATAACACTTATAATAAATTAGAGGAACTGGAAAGAGATTTAATTAAGCACATAGAAGTGGAAAATCAGGTTCTATTTGAAAGGTTGAAAAATGAAAAATAGTAGAAACTTCTACTATTTTTTTTATTTTAAGGAAGAATAAATCTAATAGCTATATTGAGTCCATGGTATTTTTCTTGACATGAAAATCCAATTATGATACATTTTTTTGGAATTATTGGCTTTTATATCTTTAAAATATGAGTTTTTATTATTTGGAGGAGAGAAGATGAAAATATTAATACCAGTTGTCGTAGGAGCCATTATAGGGTATTTTACAAATTGGCTAGCTATAAAAATGTTGTTTAGACCCCACTACCAAAAGAAATTTATGGGAGTTAAAATCCCATTTACTCCTGGCTTGATTCCAAAGGAAAGAAAGAGAATTGCTGAAAGTATAGGCCAAGCAGTAGGCAAGTATTTGCTAGACTCTGATACTATCATTAAATCACTATCAAACCAGGGGGTAGATAAGAAAATTAAAGGATGGATAGAGGGGAAAATTGGCAATTTAAAAAACAATCATAATACAATTAAAGAAGTATTAGAAAATGCCTGGGAGAATTACACAGATATAATAAGTACAATAAAAGCCAATATAGTAAACCTAATCTTGTCCCAAATTAGAAAGGAACAATTTATAAATGAAACACTTGCCTTTCTTCATAGAAAAATAGATAGGTTAGATACTAATAATATTTATAGCATAGTTGAAAAACAATTAGAAGATTTAATTAAGGGCCTATCTAATTCCCATGAATTTAAGGAAAGGTTAGGAGAATTGGTAAATGAAAACATTAGAGGCCTTAGCCAAGATGATAGGACCTTAGGCGAAGTATTACCTGAAGAAATAAAAGAGTCCTTAGATAAGTATTTGGAAGAGAATAAAGAGTTAATAGGTCAGTCAATAAAGAGAGTATTAAAGGAGCCAAGCATTAAGATAAAAATCAGAAACTCTATTTCAGACCTTATTACTGAAAATTTTAATAAGGTTTTTTTTGCCTTTATCAGTCCAGACCTAATAGCAGAAAAGATTTACTCTGCCATTGAAAGGCATATAGAAAATGATGAAACAAATGATGACCTTATATATATTATAAAAACCTTCTTAAATAGGCTAATGGAAGCAAAGATTTCAGATCTTGTACCAAGGGCAGTAGATAGTATTGGTGAGGAAGGCCTTGAAAAAATTGGAGATAGAATAATTAAAGCCTTTTCAAATCCTAAGACCCACAATATATTCCTTCAAATAATAAGGAATAGACTTGAAGCTAAAGAAGGGGAAAACAAGGAAAAGCTACTAGAATATTTGGATAGGAATATTAGGCTAATATTAGATTCAGAGGAAATGAAAGAAAGCCTATTTAGTTTTGTAAGCACTTTTATAGATGAAATTTTAGATAAGCCTATATCTTCAATAATAATTAAAATTGATAGTAAGGACTTTGAAAAAACATATAAACTTGTAACGACAATATTCAACAAATTCTTGGAAAAAGACCTCCCTCAAATAGTTGAGTTTTTCAAAATCGAGAAAATAGTGGAAGACAGGATGAATGCCTTTGAAGTAGACTTCTTTGAGGAAATTATATTAGAGATTGCAGAGAGGGAATTAAAGGCAATTACATGGTTAGGTGGAATTTTAGGAGGGCTTCTAGGTCTATTGTCCCCATTACTTCAAATGATATATTAATATTATTTAATAGTCTTGCTTTATATTTATAGGTTTGGTAAAGTAGTATATATAGTAGTCAAAACTATCTATACATACTACATATAGTAAAGTGTTTATTTTCTCTTTATAGGGAAATTTCGACAAATTACTTTTAATCTAATGAAAAGAGGGGGAGAATATGCTACAAGTTGAAAAACGAAATGGTGATATTGTACAATTTGAGGAAGAGAAAATTGTAAATGCCATTAAAAAAGCCATGGCTGAATCGGATATAGGTGTAGATGAAGACCTTGCCAAGGAAATTGCCCATCAGGCTTTTTTAGATTTTAATGGTAGTTTAGAAGTAGTTCATATAGAACAAATTCAAGACTTTGTAGAGATCCAATTAATGAAATCTAGGCCTGACGTGGCAAAGCTATATATTCTCTATAGGGAAGAAAGAGCTAGACTAAGAGAACAGGGCTGGTCTATGACAGACCTTCAAAGGGATATATATGAGAAAAAATATCGTTTTAATAATGAAGGATTTGAAAACTTTTTAGATAGGGTTAGCGGTGGAAATAACTATATTAAAAAGGCTATTAAGGATAAGAAGTTTATGCCTGCTGGTAGGATTTTGGCAGGAAGGGGTTTAGATAAGCTTGGTAGAAAGATTACCCTTAGTAACTGTTATGTAATGCCAAAGGTTGAAGACAACATAGAATCCATATTTGATACTGCAAAGTATCTAGCTAGGACTTATTCCTATGGTGGAGGAGTAGGCTTAAGCATTTCTAAACTAAGACCAAAGGGTTCAAAGGTTAACAATGCAGCCAATACTACTACGGGGGCAGTATCTTTCATGGACTTGTACTCCATGGTTACAGGCCTTATAGGTATGAGAGGTAGACGAGGGGCCCTTATGTTAAATATGGATTGCAGCCATCCTGACATTGAAGATTTCATAGATGTAAAAAATGATCTCTCAAAGGTAACCTATGCCAATATATCCGTCAATATTGATAATAAATTCATGGAAGCCGTAGAGAGAGATGAAGAATACACCTTGTATTTTTATGTAGAGGCTACTGGAGAAGAAATTAAAAGGACTATAAGGGCTAGGGACTTATTTAAGAAGATCGCTGTAAACAATTGGAATATGGCAGAACCAGGAGTATTATTTACTGATAGAATTAACTCTTGGCATCTAATGAGTGAAGATGAAAGTTTTGAATTTGCAGGAGTTAATCCTTGTGCAGAGGAGACCCTTCCTGCCTTTGGTAGTTGTAATCTATCATCCATTAACCTATCAGAATTTGTTAAGAAACCCTTTACAAGACATGCTTATTTTGAGTTTGAAAAATTTGGGGAAATGGTTAGGGAAGGAGTCATATATTTAAATGAAGTTTTAGATGAAAATATGGAACTTCATCCACTGGCGGAGCAAAGGGAAATGTCTAGTGAATTAAGACAAATAGGTCTTGGTATTATGGGACTAGCAGATATGTTCATTAAATTGGGGATAAAATATGGAGATGCTGAATCTATTTCCTTAATCCATAAAATAGGCCATATTATGATAAATGAAGCCTTAAGACAATCTGCCCTATTGGCTAAAGACCATGGGCCATTCCCTAGATTTAATAAGGAGGCCATATTGAAATCACCCTTCCTTCAAGCCAATGCAACAGAGGATGTATTGGAGTTAATTGAAGAGTATGGATTGAGAAATAGCCAATTATTGACTATACCACCTACAGGAAGCATTTCCACATTAATAGGATGTAGCAATGGAGTTGAGCCAATCTTCCAAATATCCTATACAAGAAAGTCAGAGTCCCTTCACCATGTAGACACCTATTACAAGGTATTTACACCTATAGTTAAGGAATATATGGACAAAAACAATCTTTCCAAGGAAGAGGACTTACCAGAATTCTTTGTGACTACTTCTAATTTAGATTATAAGAGTAGAATAGAAGTCCAAGCAGCATGGCAACAATATATAGATGCCAGTATTTCATCTACAGTAAATGTTCCAAATGACTTTACAGTAGAAGAAGTAGAGGAATTATACTATTATGCTTGGAAAAAGGGCTTAAAGGGAGTTACTATTTATAGAGATGGTTGTGCAAGGTCAGGTATACTAATAACTGAAAAATCAAAGGAAAGCAGATTAGAAAAGATAGATAGGTTAAAAAATGAATTGAATGAGTTAGCAGCTGAACAGATAAAGGAAGACCCAGACACTTGTCCAATGTGTGGGGGAAGATTGATCCATAGTGGTGGATGTTCTGAATGTCAAGACTGTGGATATAGTCCATGTTCTGTTTAGTTAAGCCATAAAATACATAATTAAAAGGAGGATACTATGTTTTTAACCAATTTATGGAAAAAGGGAATTGTTGTAAGCACAATAATTGCTTTACTAATTTCTGTAGTAGCTTGTACTCAAAAGGAAAGCCTTACCCTGGATGTGGAGGATAATCAAGAAGACAAGAATATTGTAAAAGTAGTTGATGAAAATGATGTAGAAGAAATCAGGATAATAGACCATCTTGGTAGGGAGATAGTCTTAGAGAAGGAAGCAGAAAAATTGGTTAGTGGCTATTATATTACTACATCTATGCTTATTGCCTTAGGTTTAAGAGATAATGTAGTTGGCATAGAAGCAAAGGCTAATAGTAGACCAATATATTCTATGGCTGCACCTGAGTTTCTAGACCTCCCCAATGTTGGTACTGCAAAGGAATTTAATTTAGAAGGTACCCTTGCCTTAGAACCAGACTTAGTTATTTTGCCTATTAGGTTAAAAGAAGCAGTAGAAAGTTTAGAAAAACTAGGTATAAATGTAATTGCAGTTAACCCTGAAGACATGGAGCTTTTAAAGGAAAGCTTGAAAATGATAGGACAAGCCACAGGAACAATAGACCGAGCTGAAAGTTTGATAGCCTATTATGAAGAAAAAACTGAAGAAATAGAAAAGCTTGTAGCTTCTAAGGATAAAAAGAGGATTTACTTTGGTGGGAATAGTGACTTTTTATCTACAGCAACAAATAAAATGTATCAAAACTATATGATAGAGACTGCTGGTGGGGAGAATGTAGCAGGAGACATAGATGATACCTATTGGGCAAATGTTAGCTATGAACAGTTAATAGCCTATAATCCAGATATAATCATCATAGCTCCAGGTGCAAACTATAGCCTAGAAGACATATTAAATGATAGTAACCTAGCAGCTATCAATGCCATTAAGAACAAAGCAGTTTATGCAATGCCTGATGACTTTGAATCATGGGATTCACCGGTGCCATCTAGCATTTTAGGGACAATGTGGTTGACCAGCATATTGAACGGGGAAGATTATCCTTATGATAAATTTGTTGATGATGCGGAAAGCTTCTATAAGGAGTTTTATAATATTACCATAGATAGGGAAGTATTAAATAGATAATGAAAGAAAAAAAAAATCTTTATAAATTTATAATTGCCCTTTTAATACTAGCTATTACCTTTACCTTGTCCATAACCCTTGGGAGATATCCTATATCCATGGAGGATTTTGGTAAAATCATCTTAGGTGGAGAAGTGAATCCTACAACAAAATTGGTATTTTTCCAGCTCCGCCTTCCAAGGACTATTATGGTTGTACTAGGTGGACTAGGATTAGGCATGGCTGGGAGCATATATCAAATGATATTTAAAAACCCCCTAGCTACTCCAGATATTATGGGGGTTTCTTCTGGGGCAAACCTTGGAGCTGCCATAGCCATCATATTTTTTACAGGTGGCTCCTTTGTTTTAGGTTTTTCTGCATTTTTAGGGGGGCTTTTAGGAGTCATTACTGCCATTGGCCTCACAAATTTATCTAAGGATAAGGGGATTTCAAGTATTGTACTTGCTGGTATTGTAATTACTTCCATTGCCCAAGGTATTATTATGATGTTAAAATATTTTGCAGACCCAGAAAGGCAATTGGCAGCCATAGAGTTTTGATCCATGGGAAGTTTTGCGGGCATTACATTGGATAAGCTCTTATCTATATTACCTTTTTTCATCCTAGGTATTATTATTTTATTTTTACTTAGATGGCAAATAAATATATTGTCCTTAACCGATGATGAAGGAAAAAGTCTTGGGGTAAATGTTACTCTAATCCGGACCCTTGCAATAATTGGCGCCACTTTAGTCGTAGCCAGTATTGTAAGTGTAACTGGCCTTATAAGCTTCATAGGCCTCATAGGGCCTCATATTGGAAGAATTATAAGGAAGAAAAATGATTTTAATACTGGAATCTTCAGCGGTATTATTGGGGCTATAATCTTGATAATAGCTGATTCCTTAGCAAGGAATATTTCTAGTAGTGAAATCCCCATTAGTATCTTGACTACCTTTATTGGTGCCCCTTATTTGGCATATTTAATAGTAACCAAAGATAGGAGGCTATAGGCTTGTTAAAGGTTGAAAATATTCATGCAGGATATAACAAAAATCTAATAATTGAAGATATAAGTTTCCACTTACCTTCAGGTAGCTTATTAGGCCTACTAGGCCTAAATGGTGTGGGCAAAACTACTTTGTTAAAGGTCATAGGGGGCTTATTGAAACCAATAGAAGGCAAGATTTTCATTGGTAACAAGGATATCTTACAATATAGAAGTAAAGAAAGGGCAAGGCATATAAGCTTCATGCCCCAGAGGAATAGCATAATCTATAATACCCTAGTAATAGATGTGGTACTTATGGGTATCACCCCATACTTAAATATTTTCTCCTATCCAAATGATGGCCATATGGAGAAGGCCTATGAGGCCTTGAAGATAGTAAACATGGAAAAGTATTATAATAGTAATTTTTTACATTTAAGTGAAGGGGAAAAACAGTTAATCCTTATAGCCAGGTCCTTGTTACAAAGCTCGCAGATTATGCTATTTGATGAGCCAGACTCCTCTTTAGACTTTAACAATAAACATATGATACTATCTAAAATAAGGGAGATAGTAAAAGAACACAATAAAACAGGGATTATTTCCTTACATGATCCCAATATAGCCCTGGAATATTGCGATAATATCCTTATATTAAAGGATAAAAGACTACATACCTATTTTAATACAAGGGAAATAGATAAAAGTTATGTTTCAAGGGTTTTTAGTGAAGTATATGGAAATATAGAAGCAATTGAATATAAAAATAGATACTTTGTCTTAAGGCAGTAAGATATTTTCTTTATATGGTAGGAGTTAAAGATTAATTAATCTTTAACTCTTTTTTCATTGATGATATAATTTGTATAAGTCCAAAAGCGATAAAGGAGGATCCTAGTGAAAAAAGTACTGCCATTATTGATTATTATATTGATACTTACCTCCTCTGTAATATTGGGAGAAGGTGAGGAGGATATTTCTCAGATCCAAGAGATATTATTTAGCATAACAGAGGAAGAAAAGGAAATCCTTGAATATCTATTTATCCAAACTCAAGAAATTGAGGAAATGGAGAGAGAAGCGGAAAGAATGGATGTAGAAATCCATAGTATAGAAGAGGATATAGCTAATATAGACAATAGGATTAAAGAAGAAGAGGAAAATTATGAAAGGAATTTAGAAGCTTTAAAGATAGTATTACAAACCTACCAGAGGATGGGACCAGGATCTTATCTTGAAATAATCCTTAGTTCAGATAGTTTGACCAGCCTTATTCGTAGAGTAAATGTCCTTAGGGATTTAACAAAAAATACTGATGAACTTCTAGCCAATATAGAAATAAGTAGAGAAAAACTCATATCAGAAAGAAGCAACCTAGACGAGAAGGTTAAACTATTAGAGGAAAAACGAAGTGTACTGGAAGAAAATTTACATAAAAAACAGGAATTGGTTAAAGAACAGGAAGAATATCTAGCCTCCTTGCAAAGTGATAGGGAAGTATATTTAGAAAGATTAGAATATATCTCTATGATGATGGAGGAGATAAAGGAGATTTTGAAGGAATTCACCTTAGGTTTCAACCGAATTTTAGTAGAAGGTAATTTCCCTGAAGATGGAATTAAACAAAGCTCTACCTTAAGGGGAATAAAGGCTTCCATAGATGAAAAGGTCTTTAATGATATAGTTAATGCCTATGATTGGATACCTAGAATAGAAATTAGGTTCCTTGATGGAGAAATCGAACTAAATGCTCCAGAAAAGGGATTAAGGATGGCTGGGAACTTTCAGATAGAAGACGGACAAACCTTAAAATTTGTACCTGAGAAGGGATCTTTCTTAGATATGCCCTTAGGGAAGGGGACCTTAGATAGTCTATTTGAAGGGGGAGACTTTACTTTAAACTTTGAACCTTTAATAGGGAGAAATATTATAAGAGAAGTTAATGTTTTAGATGGGTATTTGGAAGTACTAGTAGCCATTAGATTATTTTAGCTGGAGGTGGTAATAGTGATAGAGGCAAAAAATGTATCCCTAGTATATGGTGATGGGACAGAAGCTTTAAAGGATGTGAATCTAAAAATTGATAAGGGAGATATTGTATATATTACAGGCCACAGTGGCTCAGGAAAGACAAGTCTGCTTAAACTCTTCATGGGTATTGAATATCCCAAAAAGGGGGAATTAAAGGTACTTGACTTATCCATTAAAAAAGAAGAGGAAAATAACATTAGGAAGATGAGAAGATTCATAGGTCCAGTATTTCAAGAGTTTAAGCTTATTAAGGGAAGGACAGCCTTAGAAAATGTTATCCTAGGACTTAGGTTTCTAAACATACCCCATAAAAGGATAAAAGAAGAATCTATAATTGCCTTGGAAAGGGTAGGTTTGAGCCATAAAAGAGATTCTCTAGTGGAACACCTTTCCTTTGGTGAGACCCAGAGAGTAGCCATAGCTAGGGCTGTAGTAAGAAAACCTGCCATTATCTTAGCTGATGAGCCAACGGGAAATTTAGACATAGATAATGCTTTAAATATAATGGAACTCCTATCTTCCTTTAGGGATGAAAATACAGCAGTAATCATTACTACCCATGCAACCCACCTCTTAGAGGATGTTAGTGAAGGAAAATTTATTAGGGTGAATCAGGGGATTATTACTGTAGAAAGTCGAGGTGAGGCATAATGAAAAATTTCATTTCAAATCTTGGATATTTTTTAAAGGAAGCCAAGACCATATTTCGCATAGACTTTCTATCAAATATTTTTTCCATATTTAGTATAGGCCTAATCTTCTTTATTCTTTCCATGGTCATTTCAGGTTGGTGGCTCAGCAAGGAGGTAGTCCAAGTCCTCCAAAAAGAGGCGGAAATAAATATTTACTTTGAAGAGAATTTAGATGATATTAGGATTAATAATCTAGTGGAAAATATCAAAATTATAAAAGGAGTAAGGGAAGTAAAATTAGTGGATAAAGATGAATCCTATAGTAGGATGGAAGAAATCTTAGACAAGGAAGCAAGGATATTGGAATTATTCGATGAAAACCCTTTCCAACCCTTTATAGAAGTTAAGATAGATATAGAAGAAGTAGATGAGATTTTGGAGGATTTAGAGTCCATAGAAAATATTGATTATATAAGGGATAATAAGGATATAATAGATAAACTCCAAAAAATAATTACTATACTTACTATAGTAGGATTGCTTGTAATTACTGCAACAGGCATATCTACCCTAGTAGTCATATCCCATATTATTAGGCAGGGTATATATAATAATAGGGACCAGATAAATACCTTAAAACTATTGGGAGCTCCAGATTCCTTCATAGGTTTTCCATTTTTATTAGAAGGCTTATTTTTGACCCTAGTAGGTGGGATTTTGGCCTTGGGTTTAATATTCTTTACATTTAAATTGGGATATAATCAGATTGGAACAAGTCTATTATTTATACCCTTACCTAATATGGAAAGCCTAGTTAAGACCATAGCCTTGTTCATCTTAACTCTAAGTGGAGCCTTAGGTATAATAGGCAGTTTCTTTGGTTTATCATCAGCAAAGGGAAATTAACAAAAATTATCCTTTACAGGTATTTGTTTTTTTACTAATATATAATATGGCACAAATTTAGATAGAAAAGGAGTGAAAACAGGATTTTCCTGTGAATAATATGAAAATTGGATTGATTGGATTACCAACAGTAGGAAAAACGAGTTTGTTTAATCTTTTAACAGGTTCAAATATAGAAGTAACAGAGTTCTCCCAAGGGAAAGTGGAGGCTAATTTAGGTATTGCAAAGATACCCGATGAAAGAATAGACTACTTAGCAAGTATCTATGACCCTAAAAAGAAAACCTATGCTACTATAGAAGTTATAGATGTACCAGGTTTAGTTAAGGGTTCCAGTGCAGGTAAGGGCGTAGGCAACCAATTTCTAGACAATATTAGGAAAGTTGATTTATTAGTTCATGTACTTAGGGTATTTGAAAATGACAATGTAATCCATGCTGATGGCAGCATTGACCCTATGAGGGATATTGAGACTGTAAACTTAGAACTCCTATTTGCAGACTTAGGAGTTATAGAGAATCGAATAAGCCGTATAGAAACCTCTAAAAAGGTTACAAAAGAGAACTTAGCCGAGCTAGAGGTCCTAAAGAAATGTAGAGAAGGCTTAGAAAATGGACTCTTACTAAATAATATTGACCTTAGTGATGAAGAGAAGGACTTATTAAAAACCTTTTCCTTCCTTTCAGAAAAACCAATGATTCTAGTTGCCAATATAGATGAGAATCAATTGATGGAAAAGGATTATCCAAGTAAAAAGGATTTAGCTGAATTTGCAGAATCTGCAAATACACCCTTAATTGAATTATGTATTAAGACTGAATTAGAAATATCAGAACTAGAACCAGAGGATAGGGAAATGTTCTTAGAAGAATTAGGGATCGAGGAATCGGGAATAGACATTTTGTCTAAGACTTCCTATGATTACCTTGGGCTTATTTCCTTCCTTACAGCAGGAAAGGATGAAGTTAGAGCATGGACCATTAATAAGGGGACTATTGCAAAGGAAGCAGCAGGAAAAATTCACTCTGATATAGAAAAAGGATTTATAAGGGCAGAAGTATGCAAATTTGACTATCTAAAGGAACATGGTTCTATGGCAAAGGTAAAGGAAAAGGGACTTGCAAGATTAGAAGGCAAGGAATATGTAGTAGAAGATGGAGATATTATAGAATTTAGATTTAATGTATAAGAATTAAGCTTGAACAGACAAGTTCAAGCTTAATTTTTTGAATGGATTTATAGTAGTTCACTTAACTAACCATATTCATAGGGAAGGATTTTCTAATCCTCTTCCCTCTTTCTTTTAAAGAAGGTATTTAATATTGGTGCCATAATAGCTGCTACTACTCCGCCGGAAAAACCATTATTATATAGACTTAGTCCACCATGGACTCCAATTATATTGGATACTACAGAAACATGGAGGAAACCAGCAAAGATTCCAGCAATAGTTCCATAAGCCCCAGCAATAGGAGCTAAAGTTGTACCGAATAATGCAGCTATAATCATTGATGTGGAAGATACATCAAATACTTTCAAACTAGCAGCAATATATACTCCTATAAAAATAGGTATTGAGTTAACAGGATTTTTTCCAAAGGGTGAAAAAGCTATTACAGTGATTATACCAGCTACAACTGGACCATTGAACACACCTTTGGCTAATATTACATAAAGAATAGATATAAGTCCCATTATTCCCATATTAATTAATGCCAATCCAAAACCAAAACGATCAATAAAATCTGACAAAAATCTTCCACTATGTTTAAAAATATTTGAATATCCATTAAAACTATTTCTATTCATGAAATATCCAATGATTATATATAAAAGAGAGATGATTATTAATAGATTTCTCATATGAATACTGTATTCAGTAGAAAGAGTAGATTGGGTTTGTATTACAAATCCAAATCCTCTTAGTAAAGATGCTATTATGGTTCCTATGACTCCACCTGTAAAACCAATATTATAAAGATTATATCCATCATGGAATTTAGACATATGACCTGCCATAGGTGTAACTATAAAACCAATAATAATACCTGTAAATATAGCCAATGGAATGCTGATCATATAATCTAAATCAAGGCCTAGACCTATTTCGGTAACTACTGGTGCCAAAGTAGTTACAAAGAAAACAGGAACTAATACATTTTTCAACTCTATTTTCTTGAACTTTGCATATAGGTAACCACCTATAAAAATAGGCCATACATTGACTATGTTTTTTCCCATAAATGAGAAACCTAAAACAGTAATTACTGCAGCTATTAGAGGTCCTGTTATAGTAATATTATTTACATACATAATAATAATACAAAATAGGGTAGTAAGACCTGCATTTACTAAAGTAGCTCCTACACCGCCAACTGCTAAATAATCCACCAATAATACATCTTGGCATAGGATAATTTTATATAGTCCTTCAAAAATTTCCCTAGGCTTGTCTATTATAAACCCTAATAAAATTAGCAAAATTGGTACTGAAGAAAGTACAATATAATTCAGTTTTTCCTCAGAAAAAATTAATTGACTTTTATTTATAGTTTCCTTCATAATCCTCTCCAACTATGATATTTATTAGACATATTATTATACCATAGGAATACATAAAGTGAATAGTAAAAACTAAATATTAATAAAATTATATGCTATTTAGCTACTTGCATATTTAACACTTGAAAAAATTTTATAAATATATTATTATATATAGGTAATGGAAAATATTAGGGGCTTTGGCGAAGTTGGGATCGCGCCTGACTGGCAGTCAGGAGGTCAGGGGTTCAAGTCCCCTAAGCTCCATTTAGAAATGGCTAGGAATACATATCCTAGCCTATTTTTATGCTTATTTTTATCTCTCAAAAATATATAAAATCACAAAAATTTTTACTCGTAACTAACAGACAAGTAACAAATTTTTAATATTATGTGTATAATTTGGAAAAATGGGTAATAACATATTCATATTATATAAAAGAGGTGGTAAAATGGGAAAATACAATATGGAAGAATTACACAAGATGACTATAGAAATGCTTGAAAAAAGAGGTGTAACACTAGAAGACATAGGAGAAATAGTTTTAATGCTTCAAAAAAAGTATTATCCAGAGCTAACCTTGGAGACTTGCGTAGAGAACATTAGGCTAGTCCTTACCAAGAGGGAAATTATCCACGCAATATTAACGGGAATTGCCTTAGATGAATTGGCAGAAAAAAAGCTATTACCTGAGCCCCTTCAAACCATAGTTGAAAGTGATGAAGGCTTGTTTGGTATAGATGAAATCATACCCTTATCCATAGTAAATGTCTATGGCACTATTGGATTAACCAATTATGGATACTTAGACAAGGAGAAACTAGGTGTTATAAAGAAACTAGATAAGATGAAAAATGGGTCTGTCCATACTTTCTTAGATGATTTAGTAGCAGCCATTGCAGCAGCCACTGCCAGTAGAATTGCCCATTCTAAAAGTGAGAAAGAGTAGACTTTTTGTCTACTCTTTACCATTCTATGGATATCATCGATTTATTGATAGATTTTAAATCCTTAGCACCAGTTAATATCATAGTCTGTAGGAGCTGATATTTCATATCATTGATAACCTTGGCAACCCCTTCCCTAAACCCACCATAGGCTCCAATGACTATCGGTCTACCTATTAGAACAGCATCAGCACCTAGGGCTAACATCTTAAATATATCTACTCCAGAACGTATGCCCCCATCTACAAGTATCATAATTTTTCCCTTAACAGCTTCTACTACTTCAGGTAAGACTTTTGCAGTAGACTGGGTACCATCTAAAACCCTGCCACCATGATTAGATACTACTATGGCTTTTGCACCAGCTTCAACAGCCAGTAGGGCCTCTTCCTTTGTCATTATTCCCTTTAGTATAAAGGGTAGGTGGGTGGAAGAAATTATTTCCTTAAGCTCATCTACAGTTTTAGGACCAACTGGGGCTCCGTGTAAAGCCAAGGTTATTAAACCAGCCCCATCTATATCCATACCTACAGCAATAGCATTAATATTTTCTGCTTTTTTCACAGCATCTATAACTACTGGGTTTTCTTTAGGCTTAATAATGGGGACACCTCTACTATTTACTTTCTCAAGCAAGCTTAAGCCAATATTGTAGTTCTTAGGATCTGCAGAATCACCGATCATTGCAATGGTACCAGCATCTATACTACCATTAACTACACTTTCTATATACATTTCTTCTAACAAAGCTCCTCCCATATTAAAGGAAGTGCCAGTTATAGGAGCACTGATTAAGGGCAAGTCCAATTTTGCTCCAAAGAAATCAAAGGTTAAATCAGGATTTTTAGCATCATGTATGGTTTTTAACCTTACTTTGACTTTGGCCAAATCCTCCACATTAGCTTTAAAGGAAGAGCCAGTAAGGGCACCACCCATACCAGGGACTTCTCCAGCACAGGCTACTCCATTACATAGGGGACAAACCCTACAAAAGTCCTTCAAATTTTCTTTTGCAACAGCTCTAATTTCCTTCATATCCATTTAATTATACTCCCCCTTTATGTTTTTAGTTAATGGCTTTCTATAATTGATGCCACTAACTTAGAAAGCTTAATTAAATCATCAACTCCTATGTATTCATTAACGCTATGGGCATTAAACATACCTACACCTAAGGTTGCAGCTTTAACACCCTTACTATTGAGGATATTAGTGTCTGAACCACCACCTGTAGTATTTGGTTTGTAAGTAATATTAATTTTTTCCATGGCAGTTTTGATGATATTTAATATAGGTTCATCTTTATCTAAGGAAAAGGTTGGATAAGCATGCTTTACCTCAATGACAACTTCAGCACCAAATTCCTTTGCAGCATTTTCCATGGCTTCAACCATATGAGCTACCTGTTTTTCTAACTTTTCTTCCTTTAAACTACGAGCCTCCAATTCCATTTCTGCATAATCGGCTACAATATTGGTTGCAGTCCCTCCCCTTATGATACCTACATTAGCAGTAGTTTCTTCATCTATTCTTAGGAGGTTCATCTTGTTAATGGCTTTAGATGCAACCTGAATAGCATTAATACCCTTTTCAGGACTTAGGCCTGCATGGGCAGCCTTCCCATGGAATTTAGCATGGATTTGAGTTTGTGCGGGACCCTGTACATTTACTCCACCTATATCCCCACTGGCATCTAAGACGAAGGCCATTTTTGATTTTATATTGGAGTAGTCTAGGTATTTTGAGCCATAAAGACCTACTTCTTCACATATTGTAAATACTACTTCAATATCTCCGTGGGGAATATTATTCTCCTTTATATACCTAATCCCTTCTAAAATACCTATTATCCCTGCCTTATCATCAGCAGAAAGGATGGTATTTCCTTTAGATTTTATAATCCCATCTTCAATAATAGGCTCAATGTTTTCGCATGGAGTAACTGTGTCCATGTGGGCGCAGAACATAATGGGGTCTACATCCTTATTTCCTTTTAAGAAACCAATCAGGTTTCCAGTATTTGAACCTGCCTTTTCTCCAGCATTATCAACTATTACTTCAAATCCTAATTCTTCCATATCCTTTTTAAGTACTTTAGCAAAATCAGCCTCTTTATAGCTAGGACTTGATATTTTAACATAATCAATAAATCTTGAAACAATTCTATCTTTGTTCATTACAAGCCTCCTTTGTTTGAGTTTATACAAGTAAATCATACTATAGTTAGGATTTACTTTCAATAAAATATCAGGCTTTTATGAGCCTGATATTATTTTCTTACAAAATCTTTTAATTTATAACTACCTGCAGTAAATAGTGCTAAAATCATCAAAAGTACTATGAAAGTATTGGGGAAGAGTATTGACTTTTCTAAACTATCAAATATCCAGTATTGGGGTGTAAATTTTCCAAGGTTTTTTATAAATTGAGGTGCATTATCATATATACCTCCATAGGCAAACATAGATAAAAACAAGGTTAACATTGCTACTAAAGCGGTAATCAAAGACCCAATACTCTCATTGTTGAAAATCCTAGTCATAGCTAAAGATAAGGTGATGGAAAACAAACTAGATAATATTAGATTAACAACAATAATATGAAGATTTATTATGTTATAACCAATAAATTTTTGACCTAATAGAAGAACTATTAAATTGGAAGCTACTTGAAAGATCAGCAATGACAAGGCTATACTTCCCAAGATGGTTGCTGTTTTATTTGGAGTAGTCACAGCTCTTGAAATTATATTTTTCTTTTTAAATTCAATTAATTCCGTTCCAATGGTTGAAGCACCTAGTATAATGAAATATATTAAAAGCATGGTTACAGTATGCAAATCACCTGTGGTAGTCTTTCTATGTCTCTCAAATAATGTACTAGCCTTTAGTACATACAAATCATCTTTACTAGAAATAACGCCCTTATCTACCAATAGCTTTTCCTTTATCAGTTCATTTATTTTATTGTTAATCTCCATTTCTAGAGGAATTACAGCATTTCCTTCTTCTCTTTTATAGGATTCAATAATAGGCTTTTGGTAGTTATTAATCTTTTTAGTAAAATCCTTTGGAATATTATAAACTATAGCTACTTCATTTCTCTCCAAAAGTTCTAGGGCCATATCTATATCATTTTCAAGTATCCATTGAGATTTAGTTTGAGCCCCTAATATTTCCATGCCTAAGTTTCCACTATCCTCTATATTAAAAGCTACATCAATAGTTGAAGGAGAAGGTCCATTACTTCCTCCGTCTATAAAGTTAACAAAGAAAATAACTGCTACAGGCATAATGAGCATTAGACCAAGTTTGAGAGGATCTTTTAACATCCTTTTTATATTTACATATATCAGTTGAATTAAATTCATTTACTTACACCCCATTTCATTTGAACTGCCAAGATATTCAGTATATATAAGAAAAGAGATATTCCAACCATAATAAATAGATAATTTGAGATTGAGCTTATTGTACCATCTAATAAATAATTTCTATAGGTATTACTAAACAGTATATCCAATTTTATTTTGGATAAAAATGCCACTGTTTTATTTGTATTAAACTTTGTTATAGGTCCTAGCATGCCACCAAATACCATTTGAACTATTAGAAGAATTTGGATTAAAGGGAGACCATATTTTTTCTTAAATATAGTGGATATTAAAGTACCTACTCCTGTAATTAAAAGGCTTTGTACTAGAATAATCAATAGTAGCAATGGAAGTGGTCCTTGAAAAGAAAGACCAGTAATTCTATATGCAAATATATAGATAATATTAGCTACAATAATAGTAAGATAGTTTGATGCAAATCCATAATTAAAATATTGGAGTCTAGTCATGGAAGTGGACATTATCCGATGATATATTCCTCTTTCCTTTTCTAAAGCATCTGAAGAGATTACTGCCATCATAAAAATAATAAAAGCAAAACTTAGAAAAGTAATGGAGTAATATTCATAGGAGTTTAAACTTTTTCTTACATTATGAATATTATTCTTTATTGGGTTAGTAGTATAAGCAGTAGTTAATATATTGCTAATTTCCAATATAAGATTTTCCTTCTCTTCAGGTGATATGGGCATATTTTCTATATTTCTGTATATAACTAGTCCTTGACTTATTTCCTCATTATATTTATCAATAATATTCATCAAAATATTTCCCATGGTAGTTGAAGCTTTTTCTTCTGCTTCTACCTTTATAGGAGTAGAATTATTGCCTAGTAAACTATCTTCATAGCCTTGTGGAATTCTTATGGTATAATCGTATTTTTCCTCTGGAGAAGTTTTAACGGTCATGATATTTGACATTTCTTCGCTGTTCAAAAAGTTAACCAAATTCTCTGATTGAACAGTATTATCTTCATCTTGGATTATAACTGAAAAAATAGGGTTATTAATTGTAGGAGTAAATAAATCTTTTTGCATATATCCCATGACTAAGGCAATTATTATGGGGTAAATTCCATAGGATAGTAAAAAAGCAGGGAACTCTTTTATTAATCCTTTGATATTGATTTTTAAATAAGCTAATAATTTCATAATATCACCTCTAATCCCTTAATTTCTTTCCAGTTAAGGCTAAAAATACTTCTTCCAAATTTGGCTCTTCAACATTTATACTTCTAATTGTGGAATGATTGTTTTCTAGGATTTTCAAAAGCGGCTCAAGTTTGAAATTATAATCCTCAACTAGAAGTTTTATTTCATCGTGAGAATTCTCACAATCAATTACCCCATCTATGGATTTAATCTTGTCTATCAATTCATTTGTTATATTTTCGATTTTTAGATTTACTTTATTATTGTTGCTTATCATGGATTTTACATTTTTTTTGCTGCCATAGGCAATTTCTTTTCCCTCATCTATGATAAATAGGTTGTTGCAAAGATATTCTACCTCCTCCATGTAATGGGAGGTATATATGACTGTTGTATTATGGTCCCTATTAATTCCCTTAATAAATTCGAATATATGGTTCCTTGAGTGAGGGTCAATACCTACTGTTGGTTCATCTAAGATCAATATTTTAGGTTGATGCATTATTGCTGCTGCTAAATTTAATCTCCTTTTCATACCACCAGAGAATTTCTTAACTTTTTCCTTTTTCTTTTCATTTAGGCCTGTAACATCTAGGGCATAAGAAATTTTTTCTTTCAATAACTTTCCCTTTAAGCCATAGAGGCTTCCAAAGAATTCTAAATTATCATAGGCAGATACGGTTTCAATTAGGGCTAGCTCTTGAGGAACTAAGCCAAAGAACTCCTTAGCTTTCAAGGTTTCCTTTTTAATATCATATCCCCCAATAGTAACCTTACCGTTATTCGCATCTAATAGGCCAGTCATGATATTGATTAAAGTTGATTTTCCTGCCCCATTTGGACCTATTAGGCCAAAAATATCTCCTTCTTCTACTGTAAAGGATATATTGTCTAGTACAATTTTGTCATCGAACTTTTTGCTAACATTTTTTACTTCAATAATATTCATTCTAAAACCCCCTGTCTTTATAGTGAATAACTAATAGTTAATAGTGAATGGCTTTGTCAATTCACAATTCACAATGCACAATGTATAATTGTGAAAGTCGAGGATTAGGGTTTCAATGACCCAAAAGTATGACCCTAATAATTGTGAATTGTGCATTGCTTAGTTTAATTATATGGAAAATCATGTCAAAAACACATTGCCTAAGGTAACAAAAAAAGAGTGACTTTCGTCACTACTTTATTAGATGGTTTTTATATGCAAAGACTGCTATTTGCGTCCTATCTCGAAGGTCAAGCTTTGATAATATTGAACTTACATTGTTCTTTATTGTTCCTTCAGAAAGGAAAAGCTTTTCACCTATTTCCTTATTTGAAAACCCTTCTGCTATAAGCTTTATAATATCGTATTCCTTTTCAGTAAGCTTATATTCCTTTAAGATTTTGTTGAGATCAGGATTTGAACTATTGTGATTGAGTAAATCAAGGGCTATATCCGGATGTATTACAACATTTCCTATTACTGCAGCCTTTATGCCTTCATAGATTAAATCATAGGAACTGTCCTTTAGAAGATAGCCTGAGGCCCCATTTTTCAAAGCTTCTTGAATATATTCAATATCCCTAAAGGTGGTTAGTATCAAAACCTTAGTATTAGGGAATTCATTTTTTATTAATCTAGTGCCTTCTACTCCATCACATAGGGGCATCCTAATATCCATTAGGACTAAGTCTATTTCATGGCTTTTACAGATTTTCAAAGCATCAAGGCCATTTTCCCCCATATCAATTACATCAATGTCTTCATATGAAGATAGGATGATTTTTAAACCTTCCCTTATTAACTTTTCATCATCAACAATTGCAATTCTTATCTTATCCATATAATCACCACCTTCTTTTAAGAAAGCTCAAGAAATTTGCATTGATATTAATTAAAAGCTCAGTGTCTTTTAGTCATTAAGATAATAAATCTAGCTCATATCTACTGATTTTAAGTACGATTCTCATGAAAAACCCACTACCACTTTTACTCTCATAAGTTAGATTTCCACCTATTTCTTTTATCCGCTCTGAAAGACTTGTCAATCCCATACCTGGTTTGATTGCATCTGTACCTATTCCATTATCTTGCATAGTAACTATTAACTCATCATCCTTATAATGGATAAATATATTAATCTTTGAAGCTTTTCCATGCTTTGCAGAATTAGATAAGAACTCCTGTATTGCCCTATATAAAACTAAAGAGGATCTCTCATCCAGATTCCATTTACTCTTTGTAAAAGTTAACCTTACATCTATGCCAGTTAATTTGCCAAAATCCTTTACTAAGCTTTCTATGGAGAGTATGGTTTCATATTCCTTGAATTCCTTAGGCTTTAATTCCTTTAAGGCCTTTCTAATTTCTTCTAATCCATTTTTAGTAAAATCCCTTAAATTTGATGCCATTTGAGATGCAAGATGGCCATCCTCCCTAGCGATTTTCTCAATGGCCCCCAATTGAATAATAATGGTGGACAAACTATGGCCTACACTATCATGGATCTCTCTGGAAATCCTATTTCTTTCCTTTAATATAGATAATTCCTTAATGGAATCAGCATAAGCCTTCAATTCTTCATTAGCTTTTATTAACTGATTTTCAGATTTTCTAAGTTCATTATATAAGTCTTCAACTTTTAATTTACTTTTTTGCTCCTTTACAATTATTGAAGATATTAAAGATAGAATAAGAGTTGAAACAACATGGGATAAAACCACCTCAAGGGGTAAATTTTTACCTCCATACACCATAATAAAAATACCTAAGATTACAAGAATATACTTACTAGGCCTTTTCAATAAGAAGAAAGAATCTATTATTCCAAGAAGAAAATAAGGCAAAATCAATCCACCATAATTAGTATATGTAAAATAACCTATAAGAAAATCTACTAATATGGATATAAAATTAGGGACAAACTTGTCCCTAATTTGAAAGTATCTAAATTGTGTATTTATAACAAAGATGAGGGTTAAAACAATCAAGGGGATATCTATAGCTTGAATCTGTGTAATAGCTACACTGAATATTATAATTAAGTTAATAAGATATCTTGCAATTATAAATGCCCTATTTTCCATAAAATCACCCCTTGTGATTAAGAATTAAACTAAGAACCCATAACCTTAAAAATGTGGTCTAATAGTTCAAGGCAGTTATTTAAAGTCCTTCCATCTTCATGGTCTATTTTTGGATTGAATTCTACAAAATCCATGGAAGTGACAAATTTTTCATTTAAAATAGTAGTTAATAGGTGCTTTCCTTCATCCATTGTGAACCCATTATTTACTGGAGTACCAGTTCCAGGCACTAGGCTTGCATCAAGAACATCTATATCAAAGCTCAGGTGGACTCCATCCACATTTGAAGCTTTAATATCTCCTATTATCTTCTGTAAAAGATTATTTAGTCCCTTTTCCCTAACAGTTTCCATTGTATAGAAGTTGAGTTTAAGTCTTTCTACTAACTTCTTTTCTCCTTCGTCAATTTCTCTAACGCCTATGATATGAACGTTTTCTGGTTTAACCTTTTGACCTTGAAAATATATGTTAGTTAGACTAGGGTGTCCTACATTCATTGAGGCAGCTAAGGGCATGCCGTGTGCATTTCTAGAAGGTGAAGTTTCATCAGTATTTATATCTCCGTGTGCATCTACCCATATAACAGCTAAATCACTAAAATACTTGCTAGCTCCTGCAATACTACCTGCTCCAAGTGAATGATCTCCTCCTATTGTAAAGGGGAAACCGCCACCAACAAGGGAGCTGTATACATTGTTGGCTAAGTTTGTATTAACATTTACTATTGGATTAAGATACTTAATCTTTTCACTGTCCTTATATTTATCTTCGACAGATACATTAGGAACATAAATATTGCCCATATCATAAACTTCATGGCCATTGCTTGTTATAATATCAACAAGGCCATTCTCCCTAAGCTTATCTGGGCCATATTGAGCACCGTCTCTATCACATCCATAATATAGTGGCATACCAATAACATTAATTTTCACCAGCTTACCTCCTATTTGATATATTTTATATGGATTTACAGTTACCATTATATCATGTAGAATATCATAATGTGAATAGTTTATATTAATTATCTAAGGGGATAATAGAATTTATGGTATAATGAGTCTAATAATGAAGGGTGTGAAAATAATGACAAAGTGTTATTATGGAGTAAGAAAAGGCAGAAAAATAGGGATATACACTACATGGAAGGAATGTGAGGAAAACGTAAAGGGTTATTCAGGTGCAGAGTATAAAAAATTTTCAACCTATGAAGATGCCCTTGGTTTTATTGGAGATGATGAAAAGAGGGCGGAAATATTTGAGGAAAAGGATTTGGGAGATGGGGAGGCCATTGCTTATGTGGATGGTAGCTTTAGCTTAAAGGATTTTTCTTATGCTTATGGTATTGTATTTATAACCTCAGCAGGCAAGGAATTATATAATGGTAAAGAAAATGACCGAGAATTAGTAGAAATGAGAAACGTAGCAGGAGAAATAAGGGGAGCAATAGAGGCTATGAAAATAGCAATAGAAAAGGAGAAATCGACTTTATATCTTCATTATGATTATGCAGGCATAGAGAACTGGGCTAGGGGAACTTGGAAAACCAATAAGCTAGGTACAAAAAAATATAAGGAATATTATGACTCAATAAAGGATAGACTAGATGTTAAATTTATTAAGGTAAAGTCCCATTCAGGTGTTGAGTATAACGAAGAAGCAGATAGATTAGCAAAAAGTGCCCTAGGAATAGAATAATTCTTCCAGCTAACTTAGAGGAATTATTCTATTTTTTCAAAGCCTACATTGTTTTTATTAAGTAGTTCAACAGCATAATCATCTATCCTATAATCATTTTTATAATAGATAAACTTTATACCAGCTTGTATCAATGCCTTGGTACAATTTAGGCATGGAAAATGTGTTACATAGGCAGTACAGTCCTTTACGGATATACCTTCCTTGGCACAATATAAGAGGGCATTCATCTCAGCATGTATAGTAGCTATGCAGTGGCCATCCCTCATAGTATGTCCCACATCGTTACAGTGAGGATTTCCAGATATGGAACCATTATATCCACTTGAGACTATCCTATTATCATCATTAACTAATAAACAGCCAACATATGCCCTGTCACAGGTGGAACGGCTAGCTACAAGTTCAGCTATTTCCATGAAGTATTCCTTCCAAGGTTTTCTCTTGCTCATAATATCAGCCTCCATATCATATTTTATAACTATAGTACCAGATTATTAAAGAGTTTCCAATGATTTATTAAATAAAATAATGGGTATATTTTAACAATATAAAGGGAGGAGGATTATTATGTTAAAAGAATTTAGGGAATTTGCAGTAAAGGGTAATGTCATAGATTTAGCCATAGGTGTAATCATAGGTGGAGCCTTTGGTAAGATAGTTACATCATTGGTCAATGACATGATAATGCCAGTAATAGGTTTATTAATTGGGAAGGTGGATTTTTCCAACCTATTTATTAGTCTAGATGGGACCAGTTATACATCCCTATCTGCAGCCCAAGAAGCTGGTGCAGCTACTTTAAATTATGGAATATTTATAAATACTGTTATTGAATTTCTAATTATTACTTTTTCCATATTTATAGTTATTAGGCAGATTAATAGGTTGAAGAAGAAAGAGGAAAAAGTTGAGGAGAAGGCACCTACTACAAAGTCTTGTCCATATTGCTATACAGAGATTCATATAGAAGCAACAAGATGTCCAAACTGTACATCAGTAATTGAGAATAAATAAAAATTGACTAAAAGAAATATCACGTATTTTGGAGGTAATAAATGAAAAAAGGGGTATATTTGTTTTTTGTATTAACTATGTTTTCTAGACTCCTAAACATAGACACCTTAGATATGGTGAAAGACATACAAAAAGTAGAAGTAGGAATTGAAGAGGAACAGGAGATTAATAATGCCACAACTATTTCCTTAGTCGGGGATATATTTATGGATGGAAGCATAAGAGCTTTAATAGATAGGAATGGAATTGATTATCCTTGGGAAATGGTTAAGGAATATTTCCAAAATGATGATATAAGCATAGGCAACTTAGAAACAAGTATTACAACTAGGGGAAAGAAATGGGAAGACAAGCAATTTAATTTTAGGTCGGATCCTAAGAATTTAAAGGCAATGAAAGAAGTTAGCTTAGATGTAGTAAGTTTAGCTAACAATCATAGCTTAGATTATGGATACGAGGGATTCTTAGATACCTTAGACTATCTGGATAAATATGAGATAAATAGAGTAGGTGGTGGGAGAAACAGAGAAGAGGCCTTAAAAGGCTTGATATTAGAGAAGGATGGAGTGAAGATAGGAGTCTTAGGCTTTTCAAGAGTAGTGCCCCATGTGGATTGGTATGCAACTGGTAAAAGACCTGGAATAGTGGGAGCTTATGATGTACATATTAACCAGGTAATAGATAAAGTAAAAGAGATGAAAGAAAATGTAGATATATTAGTCATCTCCATCCATTGGGGAGAAGAGGGTAGCAATACACCAAGACAAAATGAAATAGACTTAGCAAGAAAACTAATAGATAATGGTGTAGATATAATAATGGGACACCATCCCCATGTATTGCAAGGTATAGAAATATATAAAGGGAGACCAATATTTTATAGCTTAGGGAATTTTATATTCAGCTCCAGATCTGAAAGCACAAGAAATACAATGATTGCGCAAGTTATCCTAAGGGATAAAACCATAGATAAAATACGTATAATCCCTTGTAGCATTGAAAATGGTAGACCTATACCAGTAGCTGAGTCAGACCTAGAAGAAAGGTTGGAATATATTAATAGTATTTCAAAAGGATTTAATACTTTTATAGATAATAAGGGAATAATAGAAATTGAAGAGTAGTTGAGGTGTTGCAAATGTATGGACTGGTTTTAGAGGGTGGTGGAGCTAAGGGTTCATACCATATTGGAGTATATAAGGCACTGATGGATGAAGGAGTAAGGATAAGGGGAGTAGTAGGCACATCTATTGGTGCCTTAAATGGTGCCATGATAGTCCAAGGAGACTATGATAAGTGTTATGAGCTTTGGAACAAAATTACTTACTCCATGGTGGTAGATGTAGAGGATGATGAGATAGAAAAAATTATCCAATTGAAATTAGCTAGGGATGATCTGAGGTTTGTAAAGGAAAAGATTAAGGAGTTTATTGGGCATAAAGGCTTTGATATAACTCCCTTGAAAAGGTTATTAGATGAATACATAGATGAAGAAAAGATTAGAAGCTCGGGTATGGACTTTGGTATGGTAACTGTAAATTTAAGCGAATTCAAACCTCTCTACATGTTCATCGAAGATATTCCAGAAGGGGAGTTAACACAATACTTACTTGCCAGTGCCTATTTACCTTTTTTCAAAGCTGAAAAACTAGGTGGAAAAAGGTACTTAGATGGGGGGTTTTATGATAATCTTCCTTATAGAATGTTATTAAAAAAGGGATATAAGGATATAATCCTAATAAGGACCCATGCAAAGGGGATTACAAGAAGACTTGTTTTACCCAATACTAATTCAATTTTAATATCACCTAGTGGAGATATAGGAAAGTCTATTGAATATGACCGAAATAGGGCAAGAGAAAATATTAAAATGGGATATTATGACGGGTTAAAGGCCATTAGGGGATTGAAGGGACAAAGTTATTATGTAATTCCTAAGGAGAATAAGGATTATTACTTAGATTTTCTGTTAAATATAAAAGAAGTGGATATAATAAAACTCCAAAGGATACTAAAACTTCCCCAAGCTCCCTATAGGAGGTCTTTGTTTGAAGACATAATACCTAAGATATGTTCTTTATTATCCATAGACAAAGATTATGACTATGAGGATATACTAATCTATTTATTGGAAAAGAAGGCAGAGAAATGTAAAATAGACAGATTCAAAATCTTTACCTTTGAAGAGCTCTTATCAGAGGTTATGGATAAAAGAATACCCTGTAATAAGGAGTTAGGCCCATTTAATAGGCTGATTGAAAAGGTAGATATACTACCTATTTTTAATAAAGATGAAACCATTTTAGAAGTGGCAAATATAATATTTGGCAATGATAATCAAAATTAATTGATAATAACTATCATTTTCCTGTTTAAATTTTTTATTATTGGATATAAATAATTTAGAAAACATAAAATAAAAAACAAAAGAGTATGGAGGTAGTGTATGGAAAGATTAGTAGGAAAAAAAGCACCAGATTTTACTATGAAGGCTGTTAAAGGAGATGGGTCTGAATTTATTGATGTCAAACTATCAGACTACGAAGGCAAATGGTTAGTAATGTTCTTCTATCCATTAGACTTCACATTTGTTTGCCCAACAGAAATAACAGCATTTAGCCAAAGAATAGAAGACTTCAAAAAAGAAGGAGCAGAAGTACTATCAGTTTCTGTAGACAGTGAATATTCACACAAGGCATGGATAGAATCAAGCTTAGGAAAAGTAAACTTCCCAATGGCTTCAGACATTACAAAACAAGTAGCTAGTGATTATGGAGTACTAATAGAAGAAGCAGGAGTTACTTTAAGAGGTTTATTCATCATAGACCCAGAAGGAGTTCTAAAATATTCAGTAATTCATGACAATAATGTAGGTAGATCTGTAGACGAAACTATAAGGGTACTTAAAGCACTTAAAACTGGCGGACTTTGCCCTGCAAACTGGGAAGAAGGCCAAGAGTTACTATAATTATTGGGGGTCATCATTGACCCCTTTTTAATGTTTTTGTATGATATACATAAGATATATGTAAATGATGGCTTTTGGAGGGAGAAGATGGATATAGAGAGGATAAGAGAAAAAATAAAAAACAGAAATCCAAAGCCTATGGATATAAAAAAAAGATATTCTGTTCTGATACCTATTGTAAAGAATAACAATAGATTGGAAATTATCTACGAAGTTAGAGCCAAGGATTTAGAGACTCAACCTGGAGAAATATCCTTTCCTGGGGGAGAAGTAGAAGCAGGAGAAAGTTTTGAAGAGGCAGCCATTAGGGAAACCATAGAGGAGTTAAATATACATAAGGAAAATATTGAAATCTTAGGAGAACTAGATTACCTAATATCCTATGCAGGCTTAACTATTCACTGTTTTGTAGCCACAATATCTGGAGTAAATGTGGATAAGATCAAACCAAATCCTGATGAAGTGGACCACTTATTCACAGTCCCCTTAAACTTTTTCTTGGAAAATGAGCCAGATGTCTACTATTTAGACTTAAAAACTGTGTTAAACGATGAATTTCCCTACAATTTAATCCCAAATGGGAGAGACTATAATTGGAGGGTTGGAAAACATTCAGTTATGTTTTATCACTACAAGGATTATATTATATGGGGATTTACAGCTAGGATGACAAAGGAGCTAATAGATACGATAAAGGACCTAAAATAGGTCCCTTAATTTTCTTTAATAATCTTATTATTAATTGGATTTACCTCATTGCCTAGATTTTTTACACTTCTAATAACTAAAAATCCTGTAATCACAGAGGAAGTAAAATCTGCAAGAGGTCCTGCTAACCATACCCCAGTCAAACCAAAGAGCTTAGGTAGAATTAATAAGGCTGGAATAAGGATTAAAACTTGTCTTGATAAACTAAGGAGCATTGCTTGTTTTGGTTTTCCAGTGGCTTGGAAATAATTCGAGCTTACTACTTGAAAACCTATTATTGGGAACATGGCCAGGTAAATCCTCATGCCAGGTACACCGATTTTTGATATTCCTTCTATGTTTCCTTGTGAACTAATAAATAATTTATATAATAAGACAGGGAAAAATTGAGTTAGTATAAAACCTAAGGTGGTTATAGTAGATGCTGCAATGGCAGCATATTTTAAAGCTTCCTTTACCCTGTCATAGTTTTTAGCCCCATAGTTAAATCCAATAATTGGTTGAGAACCTTGATTAATACCGAAGACAGGCATCATGACCATCATGGCAATACTATTTATTACGGCCATACTTGAATTAGCCAGGTCTCCACCATAGGTCTTTAAGCTATTATTTAATAGGACTGTAACCATACTACCAGCCAATTGCATACTAAAGGGACTTATACCTATGGACAAGATATCCTTAATAATACTTGTCCTTAATTTTAGATATTCCTTTTTAACTGTAAGTACTGACTTGCCAGTAAAGAAATAAGCTAATACCCAAATAGCGGATAAAGCTTGGGATATAATAGTTGCTATAGCTGCTCCTTCAACTCCCATATTAAAAACAAATATAAATATTGGGTCTAATATGGTGTTAGCAATAGCACCAATTAACATGGTTTTCATTGCAGTAGTAGGGCTTCCTTCCCCACGAATAAAATTATTCATACCAAAACCAATTGCTTGAAATGGTGCACCTAGAAGTATAATCTTCATATAATCATAGGCGTACTGATAATTAGAAGGAGATGCACCGAAAAGATTAAGCAGGGGTTTCAAAAAAATTAGACCTAGGACTGCAATTGATGTAGATATTAATGCCAATAATACGAAGGCATTTCCCGCAACCTTATCTGCTTCCTCTTTCTTATTTTGACCTAGTTTTATTGAAACTAGGGTATTGCCACCAATACCTATTAACATACTGAAGGCCATGAGGATTAATGATAAGGGAAGGGTAATAAATATACCACCAATGGCTAGCTCTCCAACACCTTTTCCAATGAAAATCCTATCTACAACATTATATAATGCATTTACTATCATTCCAGTAATTGCAGGCAATGAGAATTTAAAGAGCAGTTTTCCAACTGGTTCTTCTCCTAATAGCTTCCTTCTTTCTTGTTCCTTGTTCATTCTATCACCTATAAAAAATAGTTAGCTTCCCTTATTTAGAGAAGCTAACTATTATTATACCACATATGTTTATATAATAAAGTATTTTTAAAAACTATTAATTAGTGAACATTTGAGTCCAATAGTTTGTCCCATTACCAGACTTGTAATGACCTACTCCAATTTTATTGAATCTAGAGTTTAATATATTTGCCCTATGACCTGAAGAGTTCATCCAAGCGTTAACTACTGATTGTGGAGTTAATTGGCCTTTTGCTATATTTTCACCTGCAGTATTGTATTTAATACCGAAGGACTTCATCATATCAAATGGTGAACCATAAGTTGGTGATGTATGGCTGAAGTAATTGTTTTTAGCCATATCCTCTGATTTCTTTCTAGCAACATTTGAAAGTTCTACACTTGCTTGAAGTGGATGTAGACCTGCTTTTTGTCTTTCAATATTTACTAATCTAACTACTTCTGCTTCAAATTGTGATAATCCAGAAATTCCAGGATTTGTTGGAGCAGGATTTGTTGGTTCTGCTGGTGTTGGGTTAGTAGGATTACTTGGTTTTGGATTATTTGGTGTACTTGGATTACTTGGTGTACTTGGTTTTGGATTACTTGGTTTATTAGGTAATTCTACCACAGTTCCTGGTCTTGTTTTTGGTTTTGTACTTATAACAGTCCATGTCCATTTTGGATACTCATTAATTACATTATCTGAGTTATTATTTCTATTGTTATTGTTATTATTGCCAATATTATAGTAATAAGTTATAGTATATCCTATATTATTATTGTTTCTTTCATAAGTTACATTTGGATAATTATTTGCAGCACTTGCTGCAGATGAACTAAGAATAGTGGCAGCTAGCAATGAGTAAACTACTTTTCTTTTTCCTTTAAACAAATTAATTTTCATTTTATATCCTCCTTAAAGTGTAAGTAAATTTAACCTTCTTGCTTGCCTCCTTTCTAAAGGTTACAAAATAGTTACATTTTCTATAAAGTATAACACTAGGTATAAAGACTAATAAACCCTCAATATATGGTGAGTTTTCTTGAATATGGTAGAAAAACTTTAATAGATTAATGTTGAAATTCTGTAATTTACTAGACTTTTGTAATTTCATATGATACTCTAAAATAAAGATATTTTAGCTGTTAATATTGAAGGACTATGGGTATAGGGTAATTTGTTAATATTATTTTTAAAAATATACTAGGAGGTAAACAATGGATAGGAGAAGATTTCCATTAATCGCAATTTTATCAGCCATACCAACTATTTTATTTTTACTTGTCTCTTATGTAATGAAAATCAAAGTAGGTGTTTTACTAGTACCATTACTAATCAGCCTAATAGGATCCATAGTAGTAGTCATAATTTCAATGTCATTGTCGAACACAAATTTATATGATGTTATAAAAAGAATATCTAAGGCAATTGATCTAATGGTATCAGGTGATTTTTATGGGTCTTTAGCCTACTTAAAAGAATGTGAGAGCAAACATGAAATGTTTTTCCAATTTGAGAATTTAGTCAATTACTTAATGGCAATGTTAGAGCAATTTGAGATATCTGCACAAAAAAATGCTTATTACTCCAATAGGCTTGTGGAAGTAGTGGAGGGGGCTAATGCTTCTGATAAAAATGTTGTTCAAGCAATAAATGAAGTGGCCAAGGGTGCAGACGAAACAGCTTACTCAATAGAAAACATAGCAAATCTAGTCAATAATCTTTTAGAACATGCCATGAAGTTGGAAAAGGAAACAGAAGAATCATCATTGATTGTGGAAGAATTCCAACAAATTTCTGATAATATTAGAGAGATATTAACAAAACTAACAGATGATATTGATAGGACTGTTCAATCAAACAAGGTTTCTGCTGAAAACATTAGGGAATTACAAATAAAATCTCAGGAAATCAGTACTATCGTTAACTCAGTGACCCAGGTGTCTGAACAAACAAACCTACTTGCATTGAATGCTGCTATAGAAGCTGCCAGGGCTGGAGAGGCAGGGAGAGGATTTACAGTGGTTGCTGAGGAAGTTAGAAAGCTAGCAGAGGAATCAAAGCTAGCAGCAGAAAGAATCCATCAAACAGCTAATGAAATTAAAAACCAAACCTATATAACAGCTACTAATATTGAGGAGGCTGTTAAGTTAATAGAATTTAACTCTGCAGAAGCAAAAAAATCAGCCAATAGGTTTTATGAGATGAAAGACCTAATAGACAATGTAAGGCATACTGTTAATGGCATAATAAACTTTTTAAGGGAAGATTTAAACATTGCCAAGGATATTTTTGAAGAAGTGGATACGGTTTCAGCCATGGCTGAAGAAACAGCTGCTGGTAGCCAAGAAGTCAGTGCTTCTAGCCAAGATCATAGTCGCTTAATGGACAAGCTTAACAATATTTCCCAACAGCTACATACAATGTCACTATCACAAAATAAATTGGCTGGTGATTTCGTAAAGGCGACACAATTAAATGACACTCAAGCTAAAGAAAGCAAGAGAATACTAGGATTGTTGACAGGCCTAGCTGATAAATTAGATATTAACAAGATGTCAAAGGAAAGTATTAAAGACCTACTTCAAGCTTTTATGGATAATAGCCAATACCTGGATTTTGTTTATGTAACTGATAATGAGGGTAAGGTGATAGCCTCCGATAGCTCAAAGGGTATTGGGTTAGAATTTGCCTTTAGACCATGGTTCATTGATGTTATGAAGGGAAATAATCATATAACTAAACCATATGTTTCCTTAGTAACCCATAAACCATGTATTACTGTAGCAGCACCTATATATGGTGAAAACAGACAAATTGTAGGTAGTGTATTAACAAATTTAAGAATCATGGAAATAGAATAAAATAGAATTTCACTAGCAATTTGTATAATATATACATAGGATTATTATCTAGTAAATAATATAATATTTTTGTAGTATTAGGAGGATTGTGCCAACGAAAATACTGGATAATAATTAAAGGGGTGAAATTTTATGGATAAAATGGTGCTTAAGGGGGATATAGTTTTTACCTCTGTAAAGGATAGACTAGATATTTTTGAAGATTCCTACTTAATAGTTGAGAATGGAAAAGTTGTAAAAATATCTAAGGTCTTAGAGGAATCTTACAAAGGCTATCCTTTGAAGGATTATTCAAAAAAACTAATTATACCAGGTTTTGTAGATCTTCACCTTCATGCTCCTCAATATCCTAATAGGGGTTTAGGCTTAGATAAGGAATTAATTCCTTGGTTGGAAACCTATACCTTTCCCGAAGAGGAAAAATATGATGATTTAGAATACTCAAGAAAGGTATTTACAAGACTAATTAATGAACTTTGGAGTCTTGGTACCACAAGATCAGTTGTATTTGCTAGCGTTCATAAAGAAAGCACTAAGCTTTTGTTAGAGTTATTTTTAGAATCTGGTCTTGGAGCTTATGTGGGAAAAGTAAATATGGATAGAAATACTAAAAAGGAATTAAAAGAGGATACTAATAAGTCCATTTTAGATACAGAGGAGATAATAAAGGAATATAAAGATAAATCTAATTTAGTAAAACCTATAATTACACCTAGATTTGTACCTACCTGTAGTGAAGGCCTTTTAGAAGCCTTAGGGAATTTAGCCTTAAGATACGAAGTTCCGGTACAATCTCATCTCAATGAAAATACCAGTGAAGTTGTATGGGTTAAAGAATTGTTCCCAAATTCAAAGAATTATGCTTCAGTTTATGATGATTATAACCTATTTGGCCAAACAAAGACTATTATGGCCCATTGTATCTATAACACTGATGATGAAATAGAGCTAATGGCTGAAAATGGGGTTTATGCTGCCCATTGCCCTTATTCTAACTACAATTTATCCAGTGGTATAATGCCAGTTAGAAAATTCTTAGATATGGGGGTACCAGTAGGATTGGCTTCAGACATTTCAGGTGGTAATAGCCTAAGTATGATGAGTATTATTGCAGCCACCATACAAGCATCGAAGATGAAATGGCTAGATACTAATAAAGAACTTGCTCCTCTTACTTTTAGTGAAGGGTTCTATTTAGCAACTAAAGGGGGAGGTAGTTTCTTCGGTAAGGTAGGTAGCTTTGAAGAGGGTTATGATTTTGATGCATTAATTATAGATGATTCATCTCTTGCAGATATAAAGGAATTAACTATAGAAGAAAGACTGCAAAAGTTTATCTATATAGGTGATGATAGAAATATTGTAAACAGGTATGTAGAGGGAAGGGAGATAGAAAAACCTTTCTAGGCAATGGGAAAATAGATAACTGCTTTTAAAGAAGGTGTTAATGTGGCTAGGCAAAATGGCATAAGTATAGAGGATATGTTAAAGCTAGATGTTATGAAATCCTGCAAATTAATTGCAGGATTTCGAGGTGCTAGAAATACCATATCTAGAGTAAATATCATGGCAGACCCAGATATAGTTGAATGGACAACAGAGGGGGAGTTTTTGTTAACCACAGCTTATTCCTTTAAAAAGGACAATATTGATGCACAAAAAGAATTGATTAGCCAATGTGCAAAGAAAAAATTAGCTGGCATTGGTATAAAAATCACACCCTATTTAGAATCCCTAGACAATGAAGTGTTAGAATTAGCCAACGATTTAAGTTTTCCAATTATAGATATACATTATTCCATACCCCTATCAGATGTAATGATGTCTACCTTCAAGGAGATTTTTAACAAACAGGCCTCCCTCTTAGAGAGGATTGAAATAGTTCACGAAGATTTAATGAATGCAATGTTAGAAGGAAGTGGGTTGGAGACTTTAACTGAAATAGTCCAGAACAATGTAAGGAATCCAGTTATACTCCATTTAAACTATTCAAATGAAATAGTAGAATGTTTAAGTGGAATAAGTGAAAATACATATGATGAGTTGATAGGTGAAGTAAGGGGTTTTTATAATCCAAACAATAGCAAGAATAAATCCAAAAGGCTAATAGAGGATAAGGTTCTGATAAATGGGAAATATGTAAAGAGGATGATAATGCCCATAGTTTTAAGAGACCATATCTATGGTCATTTATTTACATGGAGTACTGATATGCCCTTGGGTGGTTTTGATCTAGCCATTATAGAATCAGTATCCACCACCATATCCCTTTATATATTACAGGAGTTGTCCATAAAGGAAGTAGAAATAAGATATAGGTCTGAATTCTTCGAAGATCTAATTTCTGTAGATCTAAAAAGGAAAAGAAAGGCTTTAGATAGGGCAAGGTTTTTTAATTTGCCCTTGGACAATTACTATGTTATTGAAGTTATGAGCTTTAAATTTGAAGATGAAAGAAATGACCAAGACCTCTCTATTGAATATATGAAGGATTATCTAAATCCAATAGTATCTATTATAGAAGAATTAATGGATTACTTAAAGTTTGAAGGTATAGTGTCAACTAAAGCCAATGGAATACAGATTTTATTAAGCTTTGTCGATGATGTACAGATATCAGATAGATTAAAGCGTTTTAACGAAGATATAATAGAGTGTATATCAAACAAGTTTAATAGCCTAAATGTTAAAATAGGTATAGGAAGAATCTACAAAGGTTTAGATAATGTTGATAAGAGTTTCCAAGACGCAGTCCGTACTGTTAGGTTAGGAAAGGTAATTTCTCCAAAGGATATAGTTACCTTTGATGAGTTGGGGATATTTAAAATTTTATCCCAGGATATACTACAAGAGGAGTTGGAGGATTTTTACAACACAACATTAAAACCTCTAGTAGATTATGATAAAAAGAGGTCTACTGAACTGGTAAAGACCTTGGAAGAATACTTCAATAATAATGGGAATTTAACCAGAATATCCGAACAACTTTTTACCCACTATAATACGATTCTCTACAGGATAAGCCGGATTTGTGAAATAACAGGTATGGATTTGGAAAATCCAAACCATAGGCTAAATTTAGAAATAGCCTTGAAAATAAAGAAACTTTTGGACAAATAAAAGATTCTTCGCTTTAGACAGAATGACCTATGGGGGAGTAGCTCCTTTGTCATACTGATTAAGCGAAGAATCTTTTTTATTCCTCGACTAAGGCTACAGCTCTAATAGGTGAGCCTGACCCATCCCTAATTTTTAGGGGTAATCCAATATATAAAAACCTCTTATTAACCAATTTATCTAAGTTACATAAATTTTCAGTATTGGTTATATGGTATTCTCCGCAAACACGGTGGGCAGAGAAATCAATATCATCTGGAGTTAAATCAATGGCTGGAGCATCAACTCCAATATTTACAACTCCTTTTTCAGCTAGCCATTTAGCTCCTTCATAGCTTAAACCAGAGTAATCAGTTTGAAACTTGTCTGTACCAAAGGTCCTATCATGGTGGCCAGTATATAAGAGGACTATATCTCCTTTTCTAATCTCTTGGCCAGACCTTCTCAAGGCTTCTTCCAAATCCCTTGGCTCAAAATAATTTGGATACCTAATATGGGATACATCAAGACATATAGCAGAACCCCAGAAATACTCTAAAGGCATTTTATCAATAGTAGGTCCATCGGGGTTATATTCCCATACTCCGTCACAATGGGTACCGCAGTGCTCGCTTATAAGTAGGTTTCTTGCAGAAAAACCTAATGTTTTGCTTCCTGTTTTCTCCATATTTTCCTCATGGGTCATATTAGTCATTATAAATGTAGGTTGATGCATAGGGAAAATACTCATACCTTGGTAGATCTCTTGTGATAAGTCAATCAATTTTAAGGCCATCTAATCCCCTCCAATAAAAAAATAATAGACAATACCTTATAAACATATGTATTTAACTACATTGTATTATAACTAAAGTAATTGTTAAAGGATATAGAGAAAATATACAAAAATATTATAGGATTCCCACAAAATATTTGGGATATTCGTATATAACATAAGAAATTTTTATAAGAAACTAACAAGGAATAATTAACCTAAATATGGTATTATTAGTACAAATTAAATAAAGGGAGGACTATATATGTATGATCTTATTATTAAAAATGCCAGGATACCTCAGGGAGATGACACTGTCCTTACCAATATCTTAGTTAAAGACGAAAAAATAGCAGGGTTTTTAACCGATATTGAAGGGGTAGAGGCTAAAGAAATAATAGATGCAAAGGGATTTTTAACATTACCAGGATGTATAGATTCCCATACTCACTTTATGTACCAAGGTTTTCCTCATAGAGAAAACTTCCTAACAGGTACAGCGGCTGCAGCTAGAGGTGGAGTAACAACTATAATCGATATGCCATGTTGTTCGGTACCATCTGCTAGAAGCGTAGAACAACTTAAGCTTAAATTAGACTTAGTCGGACCTCAAGCCTTAGTAGATTATGCTATGTGGGGTGGAGTAACTGGAGAGGATGTAAGAAATGATTGGCTCCACAATGTTCAAGAACAGGCAGATTATGGTGTAGTTGCATTTAAGGCTTATATGACACCATCAGTACCCACCTTCCCTAGGGTAACAGATCCGGAAATGTATGAATCCTTTAAAGCAGTTGCCAAAACAGGACTACCAATTGGTATACATGCTGAAAACTTTGCTATGTGCGATTTTTATGTAAAGAAATTCCAAAGAGAAGGTAGAATGGACGGACCAGCTTGGGCTGAAGCAAGAATGGAATTAGCAGAAAAAGTAGCCATTGAATTAGGAATAAGCTTTGCTGAAGATACAGGAGCTAGACTTCATATAGTTCATATGAGTACAGGAATTGGCGCCAAATTAGTAGGAGAAGCCAAAAAGAGGGGATTAAACGTAACCTCAGAATCCTGTCCACATTATCTAACCTTGAACTATCAAGATGCAATGTCAAAATATGGTCCTTTAGCAAAAATAGCTCCTCCATTAAGGACTAAAAAAGACAACGAAATGCATTGGGAAGGAATTAATAACGGCAGCATAGACTTTATAGCTACAGACCATGCACCATATGAAATCGAAAGCGAAAAGGCTAGAAAGGGAATGAACATCTGGACTGCATTCCCAGGTATTCCAGGTGTAGAAACTATGGTTCCTGTAGTAATAAGTGAAGGTTACAATAAAGGCAGGATTTCTTTAAGCAAATTAGTAGAAATCTTATCTACCAATGCTGCAATCCATTATGGATTATATCCAAAGAAAGGTGCTATGTTTATCGGTTCAGATGCTGACTTTACAATAATAGATTTAGATAAGAAATGGGTAATCGATCCTAAAGAACAAGCAACTATGTGTGGCTATACTCCATTAGAAGGTATGGAATTAACAGGTAAGGTTGCAATGACCATAGTTCGTGGACACTTAGTATTTGAAGATGAAGAAGCAAGCACATTGACTAACTTAACAGATGATGAGCTATAAAAAGTGGTTCACAACTATCCTGAAGGAGTGGAAGAAAGATATCCTGAAATATTCAAAGAGTTTCCAAATCTATATAGTAAGGAATACGAAAACTCTTATAGGAAAGAACACCCTGAATTAATCGATAAGCATATAAGAGGAATTAAGGGTATAAAGGTACAACCAGGATTTGGAAAATTTGTTAAGAGACAAAGTATTCAAGTATTACCAAAAAAAATAACATTCTAAGAAAAATAATAAGGGGGAATTTAAGTGACAAGACATGCAATTTTAATTATCGATATGTTAAATGATTTTGCTCATCCAGATGGAGCACTATTTTGCGAAGGAAATAGGGTAATCATTCCAAAACTACAAGAAATCTTTAAATGGGTAAGGGAAAGAAATGCTAAGGGTAACTTTGATGTACAAATAGTTCATATACAAGAAGCCCATAGAAAAAATGACGCAGACTTTAAAGTTAGACCAGTTCACGCTGTAGATGGAACTTGGGGTTCAGACTTTATTCCTGAGTTACAGCCTGAAGGAGACGAATATATAGTAAAGAAAAGAAGACATAGTGGCTTTGCATATACAGACTTAGACCTATTTCTAAGAGAAGAAAACATAGATACTGTTGTAGTTACAGGTACCTGGACTAATGTTTGTGTAAGAAGTACAGCTACAGATGCATTGGCTAGGGCATATAAGGTTATTACACTAACAGATGCCACCTATTCAAAAACTCAAGAAATGCACGAATATGGACTAAAGGACTTAAGTATATTTACAAAACTTATGACCTTTGACGAGTATAAGGAAGCATGGGAAAATGGTATTGACCCATGGGTAGGTGGAGGAGACCCAGAAAATAAAGTTGAATAATGGATAGGTATTCATAGGCTAATCTAATAGGCATATGGTAGGCACCTCCTACCATATGCCATATAGGCTTTTCAGCCTATCCAATACATAGAAAGAGAGGAAATAAGATGAAGGTAGTAGTTGGAGTATCTGGAGGTAGTGGTTCAATTTATGCCATCTCCCTATTGAGAGCATTAAAAGAATTAAATATAGAGACCCATCTTGTTGTATCTACCATGGGAGAGTACGTAACTAATCATGAGTGCGGTGTTAGTCTTGAAGAACTAAAATCCATGGCAACTTACTACCATGACAATAAAAACTTGGCAGCACCAATAGCAAGTGGTTCCTTTAAAGTTGACAAGATGATAGTTATACCCTGTTCCATGAAGACCCTATCCAGCGTTGCCCATGGATATACTGATTCTTTACTATCTAGGGCATGCGATGTAACCATAAAGGAAGGGCGAAAACTAATCTTAGTTCCAAGGGAAACCCCATTAAGCCCTATACATTTAGAAAACATGCTAAAACTTGCTAGGATAGGAGTTACAATATTTCCCCTAAGTCCTGGATTTTACAATCATCCACAGACCATTGAAGAAATGGTAATCAATATGACCGGGAGATTGTTAGATACCTTGGGAGTAGAAAATAACTTAGTTAATAGATGGAAAGGGTAGAAAAGGGGGGAGAGAAATGCTAAGAAGCACCTTGAGTTTTTTAAGAGAAAGAAAGCTACTTTTAGAGTGCAACAAGGAAGTAGACTATATATATGAAATGGGAGCAGTAATGTCCTATTTTAACAATAAACAACCTATCCTATTTAATAAAATTAAGAATAATCCCTTTTCTTCCATTGGTGGCCTATATGGGGATAGGGAAATAATCTATAGCCTATTAGGAGTGACCCATGAGAATAGGATAGAAAGGTTTATGGATGCCTTAGTCAATCCGAAACCCTATAAGGTAGTTAAGACTGGGCCAATTAAAGAAAATATTCTTAAGAGAAATATAGACCTACCCAAATTACTTCCCATAAACAAATTTCAAGAAAGAGACTCATCTAGTTTTATTACTGCAGGTGTGATGGTGGTAAAGGATCCTACCACTGGTAAATTCTTTACTTCCATTAGAAGGCTTCAAGTTAATGGTGGGAATATACTATCTGCTCTAATCGCTTCACCTAAACTGACAAATGATTTCTTAAGCTTAGAAAAGCAGGGAAAACCTTTGGAAGTGGCCATAGTTCTTGGCTATGATGCTCCATTTTTAATGGCATCCCAATATAGCTCTGCAACCTATGGAATAGATAAATTTGAAATAGATTCCAACCTAAGGGGTAGCCCTCTAGAGCTAGTAGCCTGTGAAACAGTAGATTTATTGGTTCCTGCCAATGCAGAAATAGTCCTTGAAGGTAAAATAGTCCCAGGTAAAAGGGAATTAGAAGGCCCCTTTGGTGAACTAATGGGTTATTATGGTGCTCAAGCTCCACATCCAATTATAGAGGTATCTTGTGTACTACATAGGAATAATCCCATTTACCAAACTGCCTTTCCATGTAGAGAGGAGCATGTATCTAATGGACTGATTAGGGAAGTAGAACTATATTATCATCTGAAAAATCAATTAGATGTAGTGGATGTAAATGTAACAGAAGGTGGAGGCTACAGATTTAATGCCTTTGTATCCATTAGAAAACAAAGGGAAGGAGATGGCAAGACTGCAATACTTGCTGCCTTAGGTTTAAACAAGGATTTGAAACATGTAGTCATAGTAGATGATGATGTGGATATTTTTGATCTGCAGGATATAGAATGGGCAATAACAACTAGGTCTCAAGCATCAATGGATTATGTCATAGTAGAAGGAGCCCTAGGCTCATCCTTGGAACCCTCCCATGATTTAAGGGGAGTGACGGATAAGCTAGGCATAGATGCGACAAAACCATTAAAGGACAAAAATGGGAAATTTTCTAGAGCAATTATACCAAATTATGATAAAATAGAGATTAGCAGATATTTTCCAAATATTTAAATAACAAGAAGTTAGTTGAAGATTTAAGGGACATAGGCTTAATAAGTTTTTTAAGTATTCAGGAGAGAGGGTGGTAAAGTGAGAGAAGCCATAGGAATGGTTGAGACTAGGTCCTTAATTGGAGCTATAGAAGCAGCAGATGCCATGCTAAAGGCTGCCAGTGTTAAGATTATGGACTTTCGTGTCGTAGGTTCTGGATTAGTTTCTGTTACAGTAGCAGGAGATGTTGCAGCAGTTATGGCAGCAGTAGATACTGCAAAGCTTAGGGCAGGAGCCGTGGCAGAAGTAATCTCAGCCAATGTAATACCTAGACCTCATGATGAAGTAGATAAAATTTTTGATGCTGATGGTGGTGAATAAATATGGTGAATCCATTATCTAGGGTTGGGATGAAAAACATAGTAAATAAGGGTCCCATTATTAGTTCAAATATATCGAGAAATTTACCAAGGGCAGGAAGCCTTTCCAACCTAGATGAAAGAGAAGAGGACTTGCTACAAGATATTATTAATGGCCAAAGAGAAGTTGTAGAAGGCCTAAGTACTAATAAAACCATAACCTTGGAAGAAGCAGTTGAAAGAATTAAAAACAATTATTAATAAGGGCGGAGGTGTAAAATGAGTAAAGCATTGGGCCTCATAGAAGCGTTGGGACTTGCAACTGCTGTTACTGCCTTAGATGCGGCAAGCAAAGCTGCTGATGTAACCCTAGTAGGATTTGAAAGGATTATAGGGGTAGGCAAAGCAGTAGGTGTAAATATACAAATAGCTGGGGAAGTAGCTGCTGTAAAGGCAGCCGTAGATGCAGGGGTTGAAGCTGGTAATAGGGTTGGAGTGATATTTTCATCCCATGTAATCCCTAGACCCCATGATGAAGTAAATGCTTTAATTGCTAAGTTTGGCAAAAACTTAAATACAAAAAAGAAAGACAAAACACCAAGTAAAAACAAGAAGGCAGAAGGCAATAGCAAAAAAGAAGAAAAGTAAAATTTGTTATTAAAGAAGGAAAGTAAAAAAACTAATAAATTTATATTAAGGAGGAATATGAATGAGTCAAGCATTAGGATTAGTTGAAACTAAAGGATTAGTAGGAAGTATAGAGGCTGCAGATGCCATGGTTAAAGCTGCAAATGTTACGTTAGTAGGTTATGAAAAAATAGGTTTTGGTCTTGTAACAGTTATGGTTAGAGGAGATGTAGGGGCTGTAAAAGCAGCAGTAGATGCTGGAGCAGAAGCTGCTAGAGCTGTTGGAGAACTACACTCAGTTCATGTAATCCCAAGACCACATGCAGAAGTAGAAAGGGTTATATTAAAGCAATACGAATAAATCCATTGGAGTGTTTTAGATGAAAACCAAGATAACTTCAAACGTATTGGAGGATCTATCTAGGAGGCTTAAGGGGGATAGTAGTTCTGTTAGTGGTGAGGGAGTAGTAGTAGTTTTCAATGGTTCAAATATTAGGTTAGATAAGAAATTAGAATATATAAAGTCACTAAAACAAAGGGGAATGATGATATCCTTAGCCTTTTCCTTTATGGCAGAAGGCATAATAGATACAAAAAGGATAGTAGATTATTTAAATCCATATAAAGTTTATAAGGAAGCAGATATATTTAATCTACAAGACATAGTAAGGGAAAATTCAACACTAATAGGACCAAATATTACAACAAATACCTTGTCCAAGGTTGCATTAGGTATGATAGATAGTTTTGTACCAAGCCTTATATGGACCTTCCTTTATAAAAATAAAAAAGTATATTTAGACTTTTCATCAGTAAAACAATACCTGGGGGAAGAGACCCAGAACAAAGGCATTTTAGACTTAATTAATGGGCATGTAAAGACCTTAGAAAAGATGGGTGCTATAGAGATCAATGAAAACAATTTTAAGCAAGTTTACCTTGATGGGGTACAAATTCCAATTGTTGACAGTGACAGGAAAGTAGAAGGCATAAAAAAGGTACTTACAGAGAAGGATATATTGTCCATATCGGCTAAGTCTAATCTAATATTACCAAGGGGAACTATATTGACTCCTTTAGCCAAGGATAAGTCAAAGGAAAAAAACATTACAATCCAATTTAAGTAAGGGGGGCTAGATTTGCTCTTAGGAAAAGTTATAGGAACCGTAGTTGCAACTAGAAAGGACGAAAAGTTAATAGGGTCTAAGCTGATGATTACACAGCCTCTCGATTTAGAATTAAATCCAAAAGGAGATCCGATTATTGCTGTAGACACTGTAGGTGCAGGGATAGGTGAATTGGTAGTCTATACTACTGGAACAGCAGGTAGAATTGCTGCTAGAAAACTAGATGCCCCTATAGATGCTGCAATAATAGGTATTATAGATGAGATGGATGTAAACAAAAAAGTATTAGAATAGACCATAGAAGGGGGGAAAGCGTTGAAAGATACTAAATACTTGAAAATGGCTATGGAATATAGGTCCCTAATAGATGCCCTAATGAGCAACAAGGAATTTGCTGATACAGTCCTTGTTGGCGGAGAAGTAGTCAATGTAATTACTAGGGAAATATATAAGGCTGATATAGCCATAAAACATGGATATATTTTACTGGTGGGAGACTGTAGAGATTTAATAGGACCAGACACTACTGTAATAGATGTAAGTGGAAAATACCTATCACCAGGCTTTATAGATTCCCATATGCATTTTGAATCCAGTATGCTTACAGTTACAGAATTTTCCAGGCTATCCATACCTTCAGGAACTACTACCTTGGTTGCAGACCCACATGAAATAGGAAATGCCCTAGGTCCTGTAGGTATGAAGGCTATAGCTGATGAAATAGACAATGTTCCATCTAATGTTTATTTAGTAGTCCCTGCCTTAACACCTGATTGCCCAGGATTGGAAACAGCAGGTTATGATACAAACTCTAAGGATATGGAGGACTTACTAAATTATAAAAACATAATAGGAATAGGAGAATTGCAAGGTTTCAGTAATGCTAAACATGTATATAGAAATACTCCAGAAATAATTACGGATTTGCTTGCTTCCACCATGTATGCCAAATCAAAAAATATGGTTGTAGATGGAAATGCTCCAGAACTATTCGGGAAAGAATTAGCAGCCCATATAATTGCTACAGCTGGCAAATGTTCTTGTCATGAGACAACAACAAAGGAAGAAGCCATGGAAAAACTTCGTCAGGGAGTATACCTATTCATGAGAGAAGGCTCAACTCAAAAGAATATGGCAGAGTGTATAAGGGCAGTCACTGAAGAAGGCATGGACTCAAGAAGGTGTATTTTAGCTACAGACGATATGGTAGCTGCAGATTTGGAAACCTTAGGTCATATGAATGAAATAATTAGGAGGACCATAAGAGAGGGGATTAGCCCTACAGAAGCAATTCAAATGGCTACTATAAATCCAGCCACATATTTTGGTCTTGACCATGTAGGAGTATTAGCTCCTGGAAAACAAGCAGATATAGCTATTATAGATGACATCTATGAAATGACTGTGGCAGGAGTATTCTTGAAAGGTCAATTAGTAGCTGCCAATGGAGAGCTTCTAATAGATTTACCTAGATATATTTATCCTGAAGAAGTGAAAAACTCTGTTAAAAGAGGTCCAATTACTGAAAGGGATTTAGAAGTCTTAGCAGACTCACCTACTGTAAGAGTAAGGTGTATAGAAGTAATACCAGATCAAAACTTGACAGGTAAGGGAGAGGAAACCTTAAGGACTAGTAGAGGTGTAGTGGAACCAGATGTTTCAAAGGATACTCTAGCCATAGCCTGTGTTGAAAGATATAATCGTTCAAATTCAATAGGTAAGGCCTTTGTAAAGGGCTTTGGTTTAAGAGAAGGAGCCTTTGCAGAATCTGTAGGACATGATACTCA
>JAAYQJ010000129.1 GCA_012519355.1 Tissierellia bacterium
GCATCAATTGTGCTGAACTTTTTTCTAAGCCTAATTTAGTTATATTTCGTCTTCCTTTGCTAATATATTTACCTTTTATGTTACTTAAATCTGCTGGTGTCAACCAAGGAATATCACCATTTTCCCAATAATCTTTTATATTCGTCTTCGGTGTTCCGCCACCTACTATAGCACTTATCTCCCCTAATCTCACCCACTCCCATCCTCTCGGCATTTCATAGGGAACTTCATCTTCTGAAATAGGTGGCAAAGGCTTTTCTTTCTTAATTTTACCTTCTTTTATCAGCCTTTCTTTTTCCTCTTTTATCCTTTCTAAAAGAACACTTGCCGGTTCATCATTAGGGTCTTGTGGCACAAGTTTTCCCCGCACGGCTTCTTGAAGGATGCTTTGGCGAAGTTTAATAATCAAATCATGCTGAAAACTTAACTCCAACATTGTAGAATCATATTTTTGTTTTATACTTTTAAAATATTTCACAAATAAACTTTGTTCATTAATAGAGGGCAGGCTAATCATAAAATTTAAAAACTTGTTTTCGTCAAGATATCTTCTATTTGTCGTGCCTGAACTTGCTCTATCGCAAATATCAATAAACTCACGTGAAGATACAAATATATTAAACCATTCAATATTCAATAATTCATGATTAACTTCATATGTCCAAAAATTCCCTGTAATAATCGACCCATCTAAGTTGTTTGGAACTATGCCAAAGGCTCCATTCCTAGCATCAATTTTTGATAGCAAAAACTGACCTGAACGTATAATAAACTGCTTTTTAGTACCTATATTTCTTCCAAATTGTATATCTCTCAAATAAACACCTTGATTATTAGTTTTTATTGTAACTCTTTTATACTGTTTATCATCCTCTATGTCTATAGATTCTTTTACACGTGTTAACAAATCTCCGATTTTAACCTTAATCATGGTTTATCTCCTTCTCCAGTAATTTCATGCTTTCAATAACTTTCTGATATGAAACATAAAACTTTTCTATTATTTCTTTTGGCGATTTATTAACATCATTATCTGATTGATTATTAGGGTTTTTAATATCTAAATTATAATTCCTGCTCTTTATCTCCTCTATACTAACTTTCCAAGCGTATTCATTTTCCTTTCTGTTATTCCACCACTGTTTTTCCAATTCAAATTCTTCAATTCTAATAGGTTTTGTTTTTGTATAGTTTTTATATCCCTCAGGTAATGGATGTTCAAAATACCATATTTCCTTGGTGGACTTACCTTTTTCGAGGAATAATAGGTTGGTGTTGATATCTGTATAGGGCGAAAAAACACCTTTTGGCAGCCTTACTATTGTATGAAGATTAAACTCCTCAAGCAACCTCTCTTTTATTGTAGTCTTTACACCTTCGCCAAAAAGAAATCCATCAGGCAGTACAATTGCTGCCCTCCCGTTATCCTTTAATAAATACATTAATAGTACCATGAAAAGGTCAGCAGTTTCTTTTGTTTGAAATTGTTGCGGAAAATTAACCAGTATCCCATCTTCTTCAATGCCACCAAAGGGTGGATTTGTCACAATGATATCCACTTTATCTATAGGTTTATAATCCCTTACATTTCTAGTTAATGAATTGTCATGCCTTATCTTTGGCACATCAATGTCATGTAGAATTAAATTTGTAACTGCCAACATATAGGGTAAAGGCTTCTTTTCGATACCTAGTATGGTCTCCTGTAAAGTTTTTTCATCTTCTATATTCTTTACTTGTTTCTTCAAATGCTCTAAGGCACATACTAAAAATCCACCTGTCCCGCAAGCAAAATCTAAAACCTTCTCTCCTAATTGTGGATTAACCATATCAACCATAAATTGGGTTACAGCCCTTGGGGTGTAGTATTCCCCTGCATTTCCTGCACTTTGCAAATCCCTTAGTATGCTCTCATAAATATCATTGAATAAATGCCTATCCTTTTGAGTTGTAAAATCTATTTCATTTAACTTATTAATTACCTGCCTCATTAAAGTTCCAGACTTCATATAGTTATAAGAATCTTCAAAAACACCTTTTACAATAAACGCCTTCGGATTGCTGCTTTCATCCAATTCCATTTCCTTTAACTCTTTGAAAAGTTTATTGTTTACAAAATCTAAAAGTTCATCACCCGTAATCCCTTCATCATCAGCAGCCCAATCCCTCCATCGCAGTCCTTCTGGAATAATTGGAGTATAATCATCATCCATCAGTTCCCATTCTTCTTCTTTTGCATCAAACACTTTTAAAAATACCATCCAAACAAGTTGGGAAATCCTTTGGGCATCTCCATCAACGCCAGCATCTTGCCGCATAATATCCTGGACTGCTTTAATAATTGCAGATAAAGACATTTCTACATCACCTTCCTAATTTATGCAGTATATATTTCTTTTTGTAATTCTCTAATGGCTTCTAAGTACTTTTTCTTTCCGCCAAACCTTTTAACTATTTCAATAGGCGAGCCAAACTTTTTGAAATCAGGAACCTTAAGTATTTCTAAGTTTTCTAGATTCTCAATTCCTTCATCGGCATACTTGTCTAGCAGTGCTTCTAATACTTCCCTTGCACTCTCACCATACTTTGTAAAGTAGTTTCTCTTCTTTACATTATTAGCCCTCTCTTGTCTTGTGAGAGGCGGCATGTCAAAGGCTACATGACAAATTAAATCAAAGGGGTCTAAATCTCTTCCTACTTCATCTTTCAGTTCTTCAAGAAGTACCCCTCGTTCTTCTAATTCTTTTATGATGGCTTCCTTTCTCTCTGCTCCCTTCCATTTTGTCAGGAACTCATCGAGAGTTTTAAATTCATTCTTAATATTTTTCTTCGTATAAGCCCTTAGTGTTTCGGTTATCAGTTTGCCATCCTTATCATAGTAATAAACTCTTTCGTGTATTACCTTTACAGGAACATCGTTTACATAGTACTTGGCCGGAGTTTCATTAATATCTCCACCGTCTATAATTTCAGGAGGAATATCTCCCCCATAGTCTTCTCCAGGCTCATGTTCGCCGCCTAATTCTCCTTCACCACCAGCGACCTCTTCATCTTCTTCAATAGGGATGTCTCCTTCAGTAGTCTTAACGATTACAGGGTCTCCATCAAAGTCTGGGTCTGCAAATAGTTTAGTAACCCCCCTAAAGTCTATGATGGTAAAATATTGTTTTCCATAATCCTCTCTAATCCTTGTGCCTCTCCCAATAATTTGTTTAAATTCAATCATACTATTTATATTAGCATCTAAAATGATAAACTGACAAGTTTGAGCATCTACCCCTGTAGTCATTAATTTGCTCGTTGTAACTAAAACGGGATATTTACTTGCAGGGTCTATAAAATTATCCAATTCAGCCTTGCCTTCTTCGTTATCTCCGGTGATTCTCATAACATATTTAGGATTTTCTGCAACTAAGTCTGCATTTTCATTGACCAGTGCCTGTCTCATTCTCTCAGCATGCTCAATATCTACACAGAAGAATATGGTCTTTGCGAACCTTGAGTTGTTCTTCTTTAGATAATCTGATACCTTTTTAGCAACAATCTCCGTTCGTTTTTCAAGAACCAAGTTTTTATCATAGTCCTTTATATTGTACTCTCTATCTTCAATTTCAAAGCCGTACTTATCTCTTTTTCCTTTTTCCGGTCTATAGCCTTCTACATCTCTATCCAGCAATACTCTAATTACTTTATATGGAGCAAGGAAACCGTCTTCGATTCCCTGTTTTAGTGAGTAGGTGTAAATAGGTTCACCAAAATATTCTATATTTGACACATCCTTTGTTTCCTTCGGTGTAGCCGTAAGCCCTATTTGAGTGGCTGGATGGAAGTATTCTAATATTTCTCTCCATGCACAATCTTCTTTGGCACTTCCCCTATGGCACTCGTCTATTATGACCAAATCAAAAAACTCTGGCGAGAACTGCTTATATACATTTTTAAGTTCATCTTCACCTGAAATTCCTTGATATAGGGCTAAATAAATTTCATGGGCCTTGTCTATTTTTCTATTGGTGATTTTCGTCATTTTATCGCCGAAATATTTAAAATCGTTTGCCATAGTCTGGTCTACCAGAATATTTCTATCGGCTAAAAATAAGATTCTCTTTTTAGA
>JAAYQJ010000130.1 GCA_012519355.1 Tissierellia bacterium
GTCAATTGGGCTTTCATCTTTCTTACTTTTAGATTCATTTTTCTTAACTACTGATCCTATAGCCCATCTAGTCATTTCTAACTTTGTTTTGGCACTACCCACCTCTAGGGTAATATAATCTTCCTTTGCCTTGATGATTTTACCACAAATACCACCAATAGTTATTACTTCATCTCCTACTCTTAGATTATTCCTCATTTCATTGATTTGAGCCTCTTTCTTTTTTTGAGGTCTAATAACTAAGAAATAAAAAATTGCCAAAAATCCTACTGTTAGAATTAATGGTTGAAATTGTTGTGCATTCATACAACTACCTCCTTTTCTAAATAATATTATACATGATTTTCTAAATAAATCATCTAATTTTTGTCATTATAACCATATTTTTTATAAAACTCATCCTTATACTCAAGTAATCTATCCTCTTTAATAGCATTTCTAATATTTTCCATTAGTTTAATTAGGAAATATAGATTATGGATTGTAGTAAGTCTTGCTCCTAGGATTTCATTTACATTAAATAGATGTCGAATATATGCCCTTGAGTAATTTGTACAAGCATAACAGTCACATTCAGGATCTAGTTGTGAAAAATCTTTAGAATACTTTGCATTTCTAATTACTAGTTTACCTTGAGAAGTAAGAACAGTACCATTTCTAGCAACTCTAGTTGGTAGTACACAGTCAGCCATGTCTATGCCTCTAATAACTGCTTCAAATAAATAATCTGGTGTTCCTACTCCCATTAAATATCTTGGTTTATGTTTGGGTAATAAGGGAGTAGTATAGTCCAAAACTTCACACATCAATTCAGTTGGTTCCCCCACACTTAATCCACCTATGGCATAGCCTGGGAAGTCTAAGTCCACTAAATTTTTTGCACTTTCTTCTCTTAAATCTTTATACATACTGCCTTGTACAATACCAAATAATCCCTGTTTTTCCCAGTTTTTATGAAATTCCTTACATCTCTTTGCCCATCTAGTAGTTCTTTCCATAGACTCTTTAGCGTATTCATAGCTAGATGGATAGGGAGTACATTCGTCAAAACACATTATAATATCTGACCCAAGTGCATTTTGTATTTCTATTGATTTTTCTGGACTTATGAAATGGGTTGATCCATCTATATGAGATTTGAACTCAACACCTTCTTCTTTTATCTTTCTCAAATTACCAAGACTAAATACTTGGAAACCACCGCTGTCTGTAAGTATAGGACCATGCCAATTCATAAACTCGTGCAGTCCACCAGCCTCTTTGATTAATTCATGGCCAGGCCTTAAATATAAGTGGTAGGTATTACTTAATATAATTTGTGCTCCTAGATCCCTAACTTCCTCAGGAGTCATGGCTTTAACCGTTGCCCTTGTACCTACTGGCATAAATATGGGGGTTTCTACTACTCCATGGGGAGTGTATAACTTACCCAGTCTGGCTTTACAATTCTTTGCTTCCTTTAATAATTCAAACTTTATAGCCATATATTTCCTCCTATTATTTTATCAACATAGCATCTCCAAAACTAAAAAATCTATATCTTTCTTTTACTGCTTCATTATAAGCATTTAGAACAATTTCCCTAGTAGAAAAGGCACTTACTAGCATTAATAGAGTAGATTCAGGCAAATGAAAATTAGTAATTAGTTTGTCTACAATTTTAAACTTATAACCCGGATAAATAAAAATATCAGTCCATCCAGAGCAAGCTAGTATACATCCATTTTCATCGGAAACAGTTTCCAAGGTTCTTGTGGTTGTGGTTCCTACGGATATGATTTTTCCACCATTTACCTTAGTCCTGTTAATTGTTTCTGCAGTATCTTGGGAAATATTATAGTATTCTGAATGCATATGATGTTCTAATATATTATCCACTTTAACTGGTCTAAAAGTTCCTAGACCTACATGGAGGGTTATATAGGCAATATTAATTCCTTTTTCCTCAATCTTCTCTAATAGGTCTTTAGTGAAATGTAAGCCTGCAGTTGGTGCAGCAGCAGACCCCTTATTCTTTGAATAAACAGTTTGATACCTTTCTTTATCCTCCAAAGTTTCAGTTATATAGGGTGGTAAGGGCATTTCACCTAATTTGTCTAATATCTCTTCAAATATACCTGAATAGGAAAACTTTATTATCCTAGTTCCACCTTCTCCAATTGATAATACTTGCCCATTTAATATCCCCTTACCAAATTCTACTATTGTATTTGGCTTAACCTTTTTTCCAGGCCTTACTAAAGTTTCCCATGTATCGTCTTCCAACCTTTTTATAAGTAATATTTCAATTATTTCTTCTTTTCCTATTCTATTACCAAATAGTCTAGCTGGAATAACTCTAGTATCATTTAATACTAAGCAATCTCCTGGATTCAGATAATCAATTATGTCTGTAAATTTTTTGTGTTTAATTTCTCCACTTACTCTATCTAAGACCAATAGTCTTGAATCAGCCCTATTTTTCAAAGGTGATTGTGCTATTAATTCCTCTGGTAAGTAGAAATCAAAGTCTTGTCTCTTCATTAGAAAACATCTACTCCTGTATAATAGAATTTTAATATTTCTTCAAAGCTATAACCATATTCCGCCATTTTTTTTGCCCCATATTGGCTCATTCCAACTCCATGACCATATCCACTACCTTCAATTATCAATTCATTTGAAGGTATGGAAAGGTTTAGTTCATAATTTTTAACTCCATCATCGCCCCTTGCTCTAATAAGCCCACTTCTAGTAACAGGCCTTCTACTATTACCGTCTACAATATGAGCTTTACTAATATCTATAACTTTAGGTTCTATTGAGCTGCCATCTATAACATATGCATAATTTACTGTATTTGATGAAGCTCCTTTTATATCGAACCAGGCACTTTTTAAAGTAGTTCCACCCATTATAATTCTAAACCTTTCACCTGTAATTATTTCTTCTCCAAGGCTACCAATTAATTTTAAATTTTTCACCTTATTAGTTGATGTGGTCTCTATAATTTCAATATTTTGCAATTCTCCAATATTTATTCCTGCTGCCATTAATTTTTCATTTAAATCTGATAATTTAATGCTAAAACTCCAGTTGTTGTGGGGAGAATCCAAGGAAAAATGGTCTTCAACAGACTTCAAATAAGGAAGACTGCCCCCCCATACATTAGAACTATCCTCTGTATAACCACTACTTGTAGAATGATATAGAGCTTCAATGACTTCACCATTATAATATATTAATATATTATTAGTTTCATCTATTGCTTGGTTAGTAGTTGGTCTTTCATAAATGTAACCTCCATATACTTGACAATGTTCAGTATCGCAAAGATTAAATCCTTCATGAATGTGCTTATTTATATTTGATAAAGCAAAGGACCTAGAAGCAACTGCTTGAGCTTTCAAGGCTTCCATAGGGGAGGTATATGACATTTCTCTTGGTACTACACCATATAAATAGTGGTCCAAATAGAGGTGATTAATAACTATTAGTTCATTGTTATTAACCAATAGTTTAATATAACCCCTATAGCTATCTTTCTCAACAATAATTATTGGTTCTTCTATAGTGTTGGGACCTATTACTAAACTCCCATCACTAGGCAAGGAGTATAAAACATTCTTATCAGAATTAATTAAATCTATAGATCCCTTGTTAAGAACTGCAGTAATAGTTGTTTCTTCTAAAAAAAACAATGGATTATCCTTATCTTCTATGGGATAGATAAAAAAACCACCCTCACTAGTTAATTTAACATAATCATTTTGTACTAACGGTCTAGATAGTTTTACATTTATAAAGTATTCCATACTATCTCCATAGGCTATTCCATTAAGAAATAATCCAAAAGTTATTAAGAAAACTATAATAAAGCTGATTGCTCTTTTCATAAATTGAGTCCCCCTTATGATTTTTCCGAATAAGGAATTCCAAAATGATCATAAGCCTTCTTAGATACAGTTCTTCCTCTTGGAGTCCTATTTATAAAACCAATTTGCAACAAATAGGGCTCATAAACGTCTTCAATAGTTCCTCTTTCCTCTCCAGTGGCAGCAGATAGAGTATCTATACCTACAGGACCACCGTTAAAGTTTTGAATTAAGGTCATTATTAGTTTCCGATCTACATTATCTAAACCTAATTCATCAATTTCTAAGATTTCTAAACCTTTTCTTGCCATTTCCCAGGTTATAATACCCTGGCCCAAGACTTGAGCATAATCTCTAACTCTTTTTAAAAGTCTATTGGCAATTCTAGGAGTACCCCTAGACCTTTTAGCTATTTCTATAGCACCTTTTTCCTCAATTTCAATATTAAGTATGCTTGCAGATCTTTTTATTATATACTTGAGACTTTCAATATCATATAGTTCTAAGTTTAACATAACTCCAAATCGGTCCCTAAGGGGTGAAGTTAAAAGTCCCGCCCTTGTGGTTGCGCCTATTAAGGTAAATTTGGATAAATCAAGTCTTATGGACCTAGCAGAAGGTCCTTTACCTATGATTATATCCAATGCAAAGTCCTCCATAGCAGGATATAAAATTTCCTCTACAGTTCTATTGATACGATGTATCTCATCTATAAATAGTACATCATCTTCACCAAGATTTGTTAATATGCTAGCTAAATCCCCAGGTCTTTCAATTGCAGGTCCTGATGTAACTCTGATATTAACTCCCATTTCATTAGCTATTATATTTGCTAAGGTTGTCTTACCTAATCCAGGAGGTCCGTATAAAAGGACGTGATCTAGAGCTTCCTTTCTTCCCTTTGCAGCTTGGATAAAAATGTTCAATTTTTCCTTTATCTTATCTTGCCCTATGTATTCATCTAGCCATTTTGGCCTTAAAGTAGGTTCACTTTCAAAATCTTCCTCCATACTTTCCCTAGTAACAATTCTATTGTCTATATTTTCCATTAATTAACACCCTCTTAATTCTTAGATAATCTTTTTAGAACTTCCCTAATAATGTCTTCTACATCCAACTTGGTAGTATCAATACTTTTAATTATTCTTTCTATCTCTAACTTTGTATATCCTAATGACATTAATCCATTAACTGCTTCTAAATATGTATTAGTAATTGGAGTATCATATTTTTCGTCAATTTCTATATTTTTATCAATTCTATCTTTAAGCTCCAACAATATTCTCTCTGCTGTCTTCTTACCAATACCAGGAGCCTTGCATAGAACTTCTATATCCTTATTTATAATTGCCTTCTTAATCTGATTGGGATTAAGGGTAGATAGCATACCTATGGCGGTTTTAGGTCCAATTTTCGATACTAATAATAAGAGTTTGAACATATTAAGTTCATCCTCAGATGAAAAACCATAGAGATAAATCCCATCTTCCCTTACATTGAAATATGTATAAAACAAAATATTCTTCATACCATATTCAATATCAGCCATGGAATTTGTTGAAGTGTGTATCCTATAACCAATATTATTGTTCTGTAATACTATATAATCATCTTTTATATTCACAACATCTCCAATTATGAATTCAAACAATGCTTTCACCCTTTATCTCATTCTAAAATTATCTTTAAATTTAAGCGAGAGGCCATGGCATATGGCCACTGCCAATGCATCAGCTACATCATCAGGTTTAGGTTTCTCTTTTAAATTAAGTAAAATTTTTACCATTTCTTGTACCTGTACTTTTTCAGCTCTTCCATAACCAACCACCGCTTGTTTTATTTGAAGTGGGGTATATTCATAAACTTCTAAACCTTTGTTAACTGCAGCTAATATTTCTACACCCCTAGCTTGTCCAACTAAAATAGCAGTTTTAGCATTTTTATTAAAGAAGAGTTCCTCTACTGCTAAATCAGTTGGATTATATTCATCAATTAATTCTATTAAACGATCATATATAATCTTGATTCTTTCAGGAAAAGTTATATTGGAGTCTGTTCTAATACAACCATAATCTATTGCCCTTAATTTGTTTCCATTTACCTCTACTATACTATATCCTACTATGGCAATTCCTGGATCTATGCCTAAAATAATCATACTTGTCCCCCTTTCTAGTATAACCCCTATTATAATATATTTCAAACAAAAAACTAAGCTAGATATACTAACCCAGTTAACTAATAAAGTTTTCAAGTATTTCTGTTAGTTCCTCTTCGCTATCAACTCTAATACCTTCAATTAACTTTTCCTGATCAATTTCCATTAATAAGGAAATAGGATAATCTTCAAATATAGTTTCCACAACTCTCTCACCCGATTCTCCAATTTTAAATATTGCTATTTTCCCATCCTTTTCTCCAATAATAAAATGATTCTCACATAAATGATTCTTTGTAGTTCCTATGGTTATCTTATTTGGAGAAAATGAGATTAACTTTTTATCTGGATGATTTTCTTCTAAAAAATGTATTAATTCATCTCTAGACATGTTAATATAATCTGAGTTTATTGGATTTGTCTTAGTTATTATATGTTCACAAGTGGAATAGTATATCCTTTCATCCATAATGGTGTTTGGAGAAATTCTTATTTCCTCTTTAAGGATTTCAAAATCCTTATTCATATTTACATCAATTTCATTATCTAATTGACTAACTCTACTCTGTTCTATTTTTCTCCCAATTATTTGATAACCTAAAATGAAACTTATTAGGAACAAGATAGAAGAAAAAAGGAAAACTGGTAAAAATTTATATTTTTTCATAAATATCCCTCCAGATTACTATCTAGAGGGATATTTTAACCAAATTTCCATTTTTTATACATTTATCTTCTAATTTCTCCTATTTTAAAGCCTGCCTGCTGTATTTTTTGAGCTAAATCATCTATATTATCAGTATCTACCCTAAGTATTACCTGCATTAAATCTAAAACTTTTGGATCCAATACAGCAATGTTCATTATATTTATACCTTCTTTTCGAATAATATCAGTTAATTTAGCCAGTTGTCCAGGTAAATCAAACATGTTAACAACTATTCCTGTACCTTTATCAATTCCAAACATTTCAGAAAAAGCATTAAAAATTGCAGAATGGGTTAATATGCCTACAAATTTATTGGAATCAAAAACTGGTAAAAATGGAGTCCTTATTTCCTTTAACAGGTATGATGCTTTTTCAATTCGGTCACTAGCTTGAACGGATTCAAATTCTTTACTAAATATTTCTTCCACAGTAGTATTATTTAAGTATTCCTCCCTATTATCCTTTTGTAGTTCGAAGAATTTTCTATAGATCCCTTCTTTCATAATAATTCCTTTAAATTCGTCTTCTTCTACCACCGGTAAAGAAAGAAAGTTACCCTGGTTTATCTTATCCAGAGCAGCAATCAAATTTTCCCTTAACCCCACAGTTGTCAATTTCTGTTTTGGAAGCATATAGCTTCTGATATACATTGAAATCCCCCCTATTTATCTATATCTTTTTAATACTCTGTCATTTAGTCCATACCAATAAGCTTCCTTATAAAGTTTTAATCCGCTCTTAAGAACTACCCTTACTATTTCATCGTAAATATAGTTTAATTCTTCTAAGGTCAATAGACTATAGTCTTCTTTTATACTAAATGACTTTAAGTTATATTCTATCGTAAGCTGCTTATCTAAAAACTTATTTAAACTTAACACCTTACCTTTTAATATATTATTACAATATTTTATTATGCTATTGTGAAGGTTCTTATTTTTACTCTCTAGTTCTTTTAGCTTTTGGTCTACAAATTCTCTGATTTTTCGTACCTGTTTATTACTTGTATCAAAATGATAAAGATGATTCATCCTATATAACTCTTCCAAGGGAGTATTTTCAACCGCTACTTTTTCCAAAATATTTGCCCAATTATTATTAAAAAACCCATTCCTATAACCTTCTAAGTAAATATATAGTTCTAATCTATGAATATCTTCATGAATTAGTTGTCCAAGATTTAAACTAATTAAATGGTTATTGTTTTTTTGTTTTAAACGTCTGCTAATATTTTTTTTTATATGATAAGTAGATATATACTTAGGGCAAATATTTTTTATATTGTCTTCTATATCAAATAAATTTAGGAGGATATGTATGGAGTTGATATCATTTTTATAAAGAAACTTATGTATTAAACCATTATATATATTGAATACGCCTTTTTTGGCTACTCCCATACCCATACCTCCTTTTTCTAAGAATTGTTGACATACTTTATCTAAATTAAACATATTCCATATAAAATAGGTATAAAATTATTTGACAGTTTAAATTATTATACTACATTTTTCTTCATAAAAGATTAAGAAAAAATAATAGTTTTTTTACGAAAATTTAATAATTATTCTATTCGTGTTATTATCTGTAAAATATCGTCGTAACTAGAATTAAATATTAAATCATACTCACCATAGCGAATGATTCTTTCATAACCCTTCTCCCTAGCAAATAACTTAAACTCATCTATATTATCAATTAATCCTGCCCCATATAATCTTTTTGCAATGTCACTTAACCTTTCACCTCTTTCTACAAGGAATTTTATTGACTTGTCCTCTGAAGACTTATTATTAGCAGCTTTAGGTTCACCTTTCTCATCTTCTATTTTCTCAGAATTACTCCCTTTCACAAGGTTTTCATTATTTTCATTATCACCATCGGAAGATGCTTCGATTACATTATCTGCTTCCATATTAAGACTCTCTTTTAAAGTTACCATTCCCAATTCCCTTGCTCTTTCTATTATTATATCATCACTTATTTCTACAAATTTCGTCACTGGATAAAATGAATATAAAGTACAAGTAATTACAATACCAATCCCAATTCCTAATGTTAAATATATGATTTTTGCTTTTTTCTCCATATCCTTCCTCCTTTTAATAAGCAAACTCTATATATATTATTCCATATTCCTTATCTATTGAAAAAGAAAATCTTTTTAATTTTACCCTGTTGAAATTATCATAAGCAATAGACTCTATCATATCTGCTAAATATATGGTCTCATCTATATTATCTATTTTGATTAATAAATTTGATTCTTTATTTAAAATTGCATTTCTTAATCTATCCTCCAATTCATTTTTAGTATAAACTAAAAGCTTGTTATAAATAAAATAGTTATACTTTCTTCCATTGGCAGGTGGATAGTCTTCTCTCTTCCAGCTATGTGTTCTAGATATTTCTTCATCATTTAAATTAAAATAATTATACCTTATTACATCTTGTCCATTTTCAGTCACTGGATCATCCCAAGTTGCATCTATGTGATAGTATTCATTGTCTAATTTTACTAAGTTCCAGGCATGGTTTTCTTCTTTAGATAGTCCTATTACAATTTTGGACTCTATCCCTATCCCGTCTAATAAATATTTCATGGCTTTTGCATACCCTTCACACACTCCTATGCCTAATTTTAAGACTCCATAGGATGTATAGGACTCAGGGGGAAGTGATGCCCCATCTAATATTCTTGTGTCATATCTAGAATTATTTATAATATAGTCATGGCTAGCTAATACTTTTTCATAATCTGTCATTTCATTAGATATATACTTGGCAATAAAATCATCTCTAATTTCTTCAATTTCTTTTTGGTGTTTTTTTATTTCTTCCTTAGTTTTTGAATAACTAATAGTCAACTTACCAATTCGGTATTCAGCCCCCTTATAGTACATTATTTTAGGATTTTCATAAACTATTTGGTCAAGTAGGCTAAATACTTCTTCTGCCTTCATTAACATTGAGAAATCTTTAAATTCTACTTCATTCTCTCCTTCTAATAAAGCTTTTTCTATTTTTGAGTATACTTTAGTTTTATCAATTGTTATTTCTTCTACCTTTTCATAGATTTTTTTACTAAAAGTATTTTCGATTGCGATAAAACCATTATCCTTTAGCAATAAAAAAGAAAAAATAATTCCAATTAATATAACTTCAATTATTAAAATTTTAATTAACTTCTTCATCACTTCACCTCTCTTTCACTTAATAGTATATAATAAATTATACAAAACTCCAAAAGAAAAAAAGAAAAGCTTCTATTAAGTTTATAATATAAAGAAGCTTTTTAGAGACTCATCAACGGAAGTTCTGATCAAAAATGTATAAAAAATAACTATTCAATCCTAACAAAAAAACCCTGTAATCTATACAAGGTTTAAATATAAGCTAAAACTCTAATGCAAATATACCTTCCATTTCTTCATTATAAGCTTCTATAGTGTCTAAAATGAAATAGGTAATTTTTAAATTTAAGGATAAAGCGAAGTTTAAATCTCTTTTCATACTCTGTTTTATTAAATATTCATTTACAACTTCGTTGATATATTCTTTGATTTTTTTCTTCAAACTTATACTATGTGCATCAGATAAGTTAAGATCATCTACATTGATAATATTTTTCCTGAAACTGTGGTTAGCTGCAATATCATTGAGTTGGGATTCATATTTTATATGTTTAATCATATTTTCTGAAAATGTCCATCTTAAGGCATGAGGCAAACATACATAGTCACTTAAATAATGTGAGATGATACCAATTTTCTTACTTAAAATTTTCATCGCTAATGGATCTAATATTTTATTAAATTCTATATATCTACTAATAAATATAACTCTCATGATTTCCTTAGCAATATAATTTAAACTTTCATCCTTGTAATGCCTAATAAATCTAAACTGTGGTAGTATGTCAGGGCATATTGATCCCCATAATAACTTGTCCTTATCTAACTTTATACCATAGATGCTGTTTACATTGTTATATATTTCTGTTGCGATAATCTTATGAGTATCTGAGAAAATTTGAAACACCCCTTTAAAAAAATTAATATCTTAGTAGATATTATTACAAAAGGATAGTAAAGTCAACATAAAATAAATATTAAACAAGTAATATTTTCCCTTATTTGTCTTTTAATAGACTTTTCAAATAATCATTGTATATGGAAAAATCCCTTTCACTAAAGAGTATAAAGTTAATTATTCGTGGAAAATTCTCTTCTTCTATAAAGTCTATTACTGCTTTTATTGCTGTTTTCATTGCCTTTTCAAGAGGATAACCATAAGCACCTGTAGATATGGAAGGAAAGGCTACACTCTCTAAATTATATTCCTTAGCTAATTTAAGTGAATTATAATAAGCATTATATAATAATTCTTCTTCCCCTGATTTACCATCTTTATATATTGGACCAACAGTATGGATTACATATTTACATGGTAAATTTCCGCCAACAGTAATTCTAGCTTCTCCTGTTGGACAGCCACCAATCTTTTTGCATTGTTCTAAAATTATTCTTCCACCTGCCCTATGGATTGCACCATCAACCCCTCCCCCACCTAGGAGAGTATTATTGGCAGCATTGACTATGGCATCTACCTTAACTTTTGTAATATCACCCTGAACAACTACAATTTCTGTATCATTATACCTGTACATTATATCACCCCTTGATTAATACAATACTTTTTCCAGACTAACCCATATATCTTCAGTTTCAAATCCTTTTCTCCATGAGGCAATTCCAGCTAAATCATACTTATGGACTAATGAAGCCTTTGCCTCTAGAGATTTGGAATCCTCAAGCCATATTTTGTAGCTTGTATTGTCTTTTTCTAACTGGCCATAATATTGTAAACTATATTCGTCCCATATGAGGTCAATATTATTCTCTTTGATAAATCTATTGGCCCTTTCCATAGATAGGGCTTGAGAAGATAGTTTTCCATCTTCTTCTATCCACAATCTGGTGTAAAAAGGAAGCCCTAATACTAACTTATCATTTGGTATATATTTGAGAACTCCTAAAATGCTATTTTCTACCCACCAATATTCTGCAACAGATCCAGCCACTGGACTACTGGCCCAATGTTGATCATATGCCATTAACATCATATAGTCTACTACTTGAGATAGTCTTTCCCTATCATAGCAAAGAGACCAATTCTCAGATGTTGATAGGCCTGTTACATCCATGGATACCATCATACCCGCTTCCTTAAAAACAGGATACAGTTCCCTTACAAATTGAGTTAAACAATCCTTAGTCTTTAGATGAATATTTTCGAAATCTATATTAATACCTTGAAAGCCATAGTCTAAATAAATATTCAATATATCATTAATTAATTTTTCTCTCATGCTGCTTTTACTTAACAAGTCATGTGTCAAATCTGGATTAAAGCTATTATCAATTAAAGGCCAAACTTCATACCCGAAATCAAAATATTTATTGGCATAATCCTTATTCCCTTTATCAATAATATCTCCTTCTTCGTTAATAACTGAAAACCAAGTAGGAGATATTACATTGACTCCCGGGATAACCCCTACATTATTGGTATTCTTTACTTTACCATAGGTATAATCCCAGGTGAGATTGATTATTTTACTATCTTCACTTTTAGCATTATTATTCATTTTTACTTTAAAGATATCCTTGTCATAGTTTATTTTTATAAATTTTTTCTCTATAAATCCAGGCACTCCATCTAAGGTCCTCACCTTGTACCAAAATTCATATTCACCATAAATATTTACTATAGAACCTAGGCTAAGTTCATCATAAATTATTGGAGCTTTAATACTTAAATCAGTTCTAACAACAGCACCATCAAGAATTACTTCACCTTTTAAATAATGATAGTCACTAAAATCTAATACAACAGCATTGGTGTTTTCAAAATAGTTTATGTCTACATTATAATTTTTTAATAAAATATCCATTGGAATATAAATTCTTCCATTAAAATCCTTTACTACATTGTTTGTAATAAATTCCTTACTATTAACACTTGCTACTTGTTCATCTAATTTATACCTTAACACTTTTTCTTCGTTTGTAATTATTAAAATTTCTTCCTCTTCATCATAGAAAATATCATCATCAATATAATGCTTTACTATGGGGAAAGAAAAGTATAATATGTTTTCATTGAATACTACTGCATCAATACTATCAACTAGTTCATCTTCTACTATTAAATATAGTTCATCATAAAAGGTAATTACCTCAGTATTTGGAGTATATTTTTCTTTATAGAAATATAGGCATATAATCCCCATTACAATAACAACTACCAATATTAATATGATAGATTTCTTCAACATGATGTCCCCCTATTTATCTTATATAATTACTTTTCTTTATTATAATAGATAAATAGGTTTAATACAAATAAATTGTCCTTGGAAAATTAAAGTAAAAATATATTTTCTTCTTTGCATGATGAAATTATTTCTTCTGTCCAAACTGAAGCTTGTACTTCTCCTATATGCTTTTTCTCAAGGAAAAACATACATATCCTGGACTGTCCAATACCACCACCTACTGTATAAGGTAATTCCCCCTTCAACAATTGTCTATGATAATCTAGACTTTTTCTATGTTCAGCATTTGCAATTCTTAGCTGTTCCTCTAAAGATTTTTCATCCACCCTTATGCCCATACTAGATAATTCAAAGGCAGATTTAATAATTGGATTCCAAAAAATGATATCTCCATTTAAGGTCCAGTCATCATAGTCAGGTGACCTTGAACTATGTGGTTTACCTGATGCCAATGGATGACCAATTTTAGATATGAATACTGCACCATAATCCTTGGCAACTCTATCTTCCCTTTCTTCTGGTGTTAGCTCTGGATATAAATTCTCTAATTCCTGGCTTGTAATGAACTTTATCTTTTCTGGTAGTTTTTTTTGAAATGTATTTGGATAAAGTTCATCTAAATACTTTTCTGTCTCCTTAAATACCTCATAAATATCCTCTACTATATTAATAAGATATTCATAGGATCTATCTTCTTTCCTGATTACCTTTTCCCAATCCCATTGGTCTACATAAATGGAATGGGTAGGGTCAAGAACCTCGTCAGGTCTAATAGCATCCATATCCGCGTAAAGACCCTCACCTATATCAAATCCATACCATTTTAAAGCCAATCTTTTCCACTTTGCCAAGGATTGAACTATTTCAATCTTTCTATTGTATTGTCTCATTTCAAATGAAACTGGTTTTTCTACACCTGATAAATTATCGTTTAAACCGCTTTCTGGTCTTACAAATAATGGAGCAGAAACTCTTATTAAATTCAGTTTGTTTCCTAGGCTTCTTTCAAAATAATCTTTAATTGATTTTATTGCGATTTGGGTCTCCTTCACTGTAAATTTTGTCATTCTATCTTCCTCCTATTTATAATTAAAAAAACCTTTCATCCATTATAAGGACGAAAGGTAAATTTCCGCGGTGCCACCTTAGTTAGCATAAGCTCACTCTAAAAGGTACGGATTGAAGTACAATCGATACCCTATAGTCCATATCGGGCTATTCCCGTCTAAGTCTACTCTCCTAAGATTTCGGTTAGATGCTCAAGAATGTTCTTCATTTATTAACTAGTATCGGATTCCCACCAGCGCCGACTCTCTGTGACATCGTCAATAAACTACTCTTTCTATCACCGCATTAATATTAAATTATTAATAGTATAAGTTATTAAAGGGTTAAAGTCAAGGTAATTTTTTTATTTTTTGGTTCTATAATAAATGTTGGGGTGTATAAAAACTCACTCCAACTTATTTTGCATAATAAATGCACTTATGAAATAAATCTGCTAAAATGTAGGTCGACACTACTACATAGAAAGGAGATTTATTCACAAGTGCAATATAATTATATCAATGATTTACTAAATTTAAAAGACGTAATTATAAACAAA
>JAAYQJ010000131.1 GCA_012519355.1 Tissierellia bacterium
ACATTAGTGAAAATATATCTGACTTCTTTTCCAATATAAAAAATATAGCTAATTTGAAAGAAGAAAATGAAATGTTAAAAGAGAGGATTAGCTTACTAGAGGAAGAAAATAGGAATTACTTAAATATAATTGGAAAAACTGATTATTTAAGAAATGAAGTTAGGTTGTTAGAAAATACTAAATACAATTTAATTGAAGCTCAAGTTACTGGGAAGGAACCTGGAAATTGGTTCCATAGAATTACCATAGACAAGGGTATTGAAGACGGGGTAGAAAAAGGCAATACTGTTGTACAAGGAATCCAAATAGACCAAAATACAGTTATTGAAGGAATTGTTGGTAGGGTTATAGATGTTGGAGATAATTGGGCAAAGGTAGTTTCTATTGTAGATGAGGACAGTAGGATTGCTTTTAAAATACTTAGGACCCAGGACGGTGGAATAATTTCCGGTAGCATCAATGGAAAAATAACAGGATATCTTTTTGATGATAAGGCAGATGTTATTAAGGGAGACAAGCTATTTACATCTGGCCTTGGTGGAGCATTCACAAAAGATATTTATATAGGAGAAATAGAAAGTGTAATTAGCGACGAGAAAGAGCTAATGAAAACAATAGAAATAAAGCCAGCCATAGATTTTAAAAAGCTATACAAAGTTTTTATAATTTCCGATTAAGGTTGTGGTATAAATATGGTTATCCTTATTCTTATTTTGGTAGTCCTTGTAAATTTCATTTTACAAACTACCATATTTCCATATATTAGTGTATTTGGAGTTGAACCAAATATAGCCCTTCTTGTAGTTATTTCCATGGCAATATTTAAGGGAAGATTTTATGGAGCCTTTTTAGGACTAATATTAGGTATAATTCAAGACATATTATTTAGTCCTGTATTAGGGGTAAACGCTTTTATCTTATTCTTTGCCGGATACCTAATAGGCCTAATAGAGAATAAGATAATAAAGGATAATATGTTTATACCTATTTCATTATCCATATTAGCAACCATATATTATAATTTTACATATTATATATTTATGTTTTTCCTATCCAAAGATATTTCCTTCTTATCCTTCACCAGGGATGTGTTGATGATAGAAATAATATATAATTGTATACTTTCTATTCCCATTTATAAAATTTTCTCTAAAATCTATGTTGTGCCAAAAATTCGGTTTGGCAGTAAGTAGAGGTGTAGCCATTGAATACATTAAAGAAGATATTTAATAGATACAATATATTAATGTATATTATTGTACTTTTAATGTTAGCCTTATCATTTAGGTTAGCAACATTAACTATAGTCCATGGAGATTATTATAGGGATATTTCAGATAATAAAAGGATAAAAGAAGTTTACATAACTGCACCTAGGGGAGAAATTAGAGACAGGTATGGACGGCTTTTAGCAGGAAATAAACCAAGCTTTACTGTTCAACTATTAAAGGATGAATTAAATATTAGGGATAAGGATAAGAAAAACGAGGCTTTACTATCTTTAGTTAGACTGCTAGAGGAAGATGGGGTAAGTTATTCAAATGACTTTCCAATTGATTTAAACATCTTCAATTATAAAAGTGAAGAGGATTATTTGGTAGAGGAGAATCTACCTGAGGAAAAAGTAATTGAAATAATAATAGAAAACAACCTTCTAGCTGAACTCTTAAATACCTATTACCTTTATCCTCATTATGAAGACCATTATCAGTTTATTACAATCACCAGGGCTATGAATGCATTGAATGATAAGGGAATTGAAACACCAATTGTAGCAAGTATAGCAGGAGAAAACCTAGATATAAAGTATTTAGAAAATGAAGATATTGATAAATGGTTAAGTAGAAGTAATTTACCTAAAGATTTACAACCAGTAGAGGCAATAGTAAGGTTAATAGATAATGATAAAAATATCATAAGAAAAATAGCTGATCATCCCTTGGCTAGGAAATTAGCCTATGACTTAATCCAAAGTAAAGGATTAGAAGAAAACATTATACTTGAAGAATATTCTCTTAGTTATGATGAGGAATATAAAGGTCAAAAGCGAACTTTAATGAAGTTGAGTGATAAAGTCAAACCCTACACTACTGCTAAGGAGGATTTTGTTAGTATTGTAGTAGATTACTCCCTGGAAAACTTATTGAATAAGGTAATAGTGAAAGAAGAAGGAGAAGTAATTGCTCCTGGTAAGATATTATTAGACTTAATTAATGAAAAAGGAATAGAAGTTCCTATCTCTGTAGAAATATCTGAAGAAAGAGCTTCCATTATGTTTAAACTTACTGATGGTAAGACAGTTGATGAATCTCCTTTAGAAAAATTAATTGAGTTTGCACAGGAGGCTAAGGTATTAGAAGAATTCATATCCATGGATCTTATAAAACCCTTAGCTCAGGAACAGCTTTTAAAGGATGGAATCAACACTAGAATTTCCATAGCCAATGATTTTGAATATGTATTTATTAATAATAAGAGAAATTGGTATAGTGGAAATAGGATAGACCCAGATAGTACTGTTGAAGAGGCCTTTGAAAAATTAAAGGGAAGATACGATATTCCAGAAGACTTAAGTCCTTATGAAGCAAGGTCAATCCTATCCATGTATGAATTACTAAGTAAGCAAGGCCACCTGGCATATCAGCCAATTAATATTGCATATGGTATTAAAGATGTAACAGTTGCAAAAATTGAAGAAAATTTAGGGAACTTACCGGGTATTCAAGTATCTATAGAACCAGTACGATATTATCCAGAAGGGACTACAGCTGCCCATATACTTGGCTACCTAGGCAAAATTAGCCAACCAAATGAAATAAAAAAATATGTAGAAGAGAAAAACTATTCCCCCAATGATATTATTGGAAAAACAGGAATAGAGGAAAGTTTTGAAGATACATTAAGAGGTAAGAATGGAGTTAAAACTGTAGAGGTCGATAATATAGGTAACACTACAAATGTTTTAAGTGAGATAAAGCCAATTTCTGGTAATAATGTATACTTGACTATTGATATAGACTTGCAGAAATTTACGGAAAATGCCCTAAGGGAAACCTTGGAGCAAATCCAAGTAGCTGGTACCTATGAAAGTAGGTGGGGAGATTATAAATTTGGTATAAATAGGAAGAAGGGCAAGCCCTATGAAAATGCAAATACAGGAGCTGTTGTTGTCTTAAATGTAAAAACCGGGGAAGTTCTTTCCATGGTAAGCTATCCTTCCTATGACCCTAATCTGTTTTCAACGGGTATATCTAATTCTGACTGGCAGAGTCTATTCCCTGAAAACGAGAAGGATTTACTAGCTCCTAGACCCTTATATAATATTGCAACCCAATCTGCTGTACAACCTGGTTCAACATACAAAATGGTTACAGGCCTAGCAGCCCTGGAAAAGGGCCTAAGCCCAACTTATAGGATCAGGGATATGGGTAAGGTAGATATAGGAAGCAAAGCCTTCGGATGCTGGATATGGAACCAGAGTAGGGGTACCCATGGCTATGAAAACCTTTATGAGGCCCTTAGGGATTCCTGTAACTACTATTTCTATACCTTAGCCTTAGGGAAAAATCAAAAAACCGGTGAAAATATTGGCATCAAGCTTGAAATTGAGGATATTACAGACCTATCTAAGCAATTAGGCTTAAATGATAAAACCGGTATAGAAATAAATATACCAGCAGAAACCTCTGGTGGGGTACCAAATCCTCAGCAAGAGATTATAACTACAAAAGCATTGCTGAAAAGGTACCTACAAAGTAATATTGAGTCTTATATAAAAGAAGATATAGAACTAGATGAATTTGAAATCGAAGAGATAATTGAAGAAATAATAAGTTGGACAGAATTAGAAGAGACCTTAACTAGGGGTGAGGTTGTTAGAAGACTAAATTCTTTAGGTATCCATCCAGAAAAGAGATTACCTGGAGATAGGGAAGGTCTAGCTGATAGGATTAAGTATACTTATCTAGACTATGCAGGCTGGAAAATTACTGATACCCTGAATGTGACTATAGGACAAGGTAGAAATGCCTATACCCCTATTCAAATGGCAAACTATATTGCAACTATTGCCAACGGGGGATATAGACATAGTGTAACCTTGATAGATAATGTAAAAAACCATAATAATTCAAAAGTCTTATTTGAAAATCAACCTGAATATGAAAGAATAGCCTTAAATGACTACAATAACCTAGAACATATAAAATTAGGGATGTTAAAAGTAACTACTGAAGGTACAGCAAGAAGTGTATTTTCTAAATTCCCTATTCAAGTAGCTGCAAAGACAGGAACAGCACAACATACAGTAATAAACCCTGTAACTGGAGAAGTTTATGATGACTTTGCATGGTTTGTTGGATTTGCACCCTATGATGATCCTGAAATAGCAGTAGCTACGGTTCTTTTCCAAGGTGGTAGTGGTGGTTATGCAGGACCAATGGTAAGGGATATAATTGCAGAATATTTTGGATTAAACAAGGAAGGGGCAAAAGAACCCTTGCCATTTGTAAATACTTTAGTAAAATAATTATAATACCTTTTGGTTATTTTTGGAGGTAATTAATAAGTGAAAAAAGATCTAATTACTTTTAAAGGTGTAAAAGAAGGGATTTTTATCAATGTAGATACTGATGATTTTTCTCTAGTAAAGGAAGAACTAGATAAAAAAATGAAATCGGCAGCTAATTTCTTTAAGGGAACCAAGATACTAGGTGTTAAGTCTAGAGAATTATCTCCTAAAGATGTATTTGAACTTACATGTATTTTGAAGTACAAGTATGATTTGATTGTCTTAGAAGAAGTAATACCAGATGATATATTTGATTTTGGTGAGGAGTATAAGGGTGTAGATAATAGACCTGTGAAAGTAAATAGTGAAGCAACTGAAGATGTTGAATCTGGTATGACAAAATTTATTAATGGTACATTAAGATCAGGTCAAATAGTAGAGTATGATGGTAATATTGTTATTATTGGGGATGTCAATCCTGGAGCTTTGATTAAGGCCAAGGGGAATATTATTGTTTTAGGTTCATTAAGGGGTGTAGCTCATGCAGGAATGGAAGGCAACCTAAGAGCTTTTGTAGCATCTTATAATTTGCAACCTACTCAACTAAGAATAGGGGATAAAATTGCTAGGCCACCGGATGATGATATAGAATCATGGAAGTTGCCAGAGGTTGCTAAGATTAAAGATGGAGAAGTAATTATTGAACCTTATTTACCTAACAAATAATTAAAGGGAGGAAATTACATGGATAATGAAAAATTAGGAACTGCCATAGTTATTACATCAGGTAAAGGTGGTGTAGGCAAAACTACTACTTCTGCAAATCTTGGGACAGGCTTAGCACTCTTAGGGAATTCGGTAGTAGTTGTTGATGCTGATATTGGTCTAAGAAACTTAGACGTAGTTATGGGTTTAGAGAATAGAATAGTATATGATATAGTTGACGTAGTGGAAAAAAACTGTAGGTTAAAACAAGCCTTAATAAGGGATAAAAGATTTGAAAAATTATACCTACTGCCTGCTGCTCAAACTAAGGACAAGTCAGCAGTTAGTCCAGAGCAAATGCTTGAATTAGTAAATGATTTAAAGAAGGAATTTGATTATATAGTTATAGATTCTCCAGCAGGAATTGAACAAGGCTTTCAAAATTCAATTGCAGGAGCAGATTTAGCAGTTATAGTGACAACCCCTGAAATATCTGCCGTTAGAGATGCAGATAGGGTAATAGGCATTTTAGAATCAAAAGGACTATACAATCCAAAACTAATCATCAATAGGATAAGACAAGAAATGGTTAAAAGAGGAGATATGATGAATATAGATGATATTATAGATATTTTAGCCATTGAATTATTAGGGATTGTACCTGATGATGAAGCCATTGTAGTTTCCACAAATAAGGGTGAGCCAGTGGTAGTTGATGAAAAGGCCCTATCTGGCAAGGCATATAAAAACATATCCAGAAGAATTTTAGGTGAGGAAGTAAGTTTATTAAATTTAGATGAAAATCAAGAAGGAAAGCTAAGTAAGGTACTTAAATTATTATTCGGTAGATAGGGGGGGAATCCATGGCTTTTATGAGATTATTCGGGAAAAAAGAAGAAAAAAGCAAAAATGTGGCTAAAGAAAGATTAAGATTAGTCTTAGTTCATGATAGAGCAGATTTATCACCAAAATTTTTAGAGATGATTAAAGGTGATATCATTAGGGTAATATCAGAATATGTAGACATAGACGAGGAAGGATTAGATATTAAGCTGACTAGGATGAAAAGAGATGTGGATAATTCCACTATTTCAGCCTTAGTCGCTAATATACCTATAATAAAAGTTAAGCAGAATTAAAGGGGAGGATGTCAAAAAATAAGTATTGATATATTATAAACTATGTTATATAATAATGTACTGTAAACATATACTGTAAACAAACGATAAAATTTTCAAAAAACAGGAGGAAGATTAGAAATGAAGAAGAGAGTTTTAGCTTTAGCGTTAGCTGTACTGCTAGTGGCAGTTGTATTTACTGGGTGTGCTAAGAATGAAGCACCAGTGGACGAAAGCAAAAGTCCAACTGACTCAACTCCAGTAACTGAAACAGGTGATTTAGTTGATGGTGTTTATTTAATCAAAAGACCAGTTAGCCAAAACGGAAACTTCCCAATGGCTAAGTTAGAAGTAAAAGATGGAGAAGTTGCTTCCTTAAATTATAATGAGTATCTAGCGACTTCAGGAGAAGCTAAAAATGAATCCAATTATCGTTATGCTGAAGGAATTGCAGTAATTGCAAACCTTAACGAACAATTTAATGAGAAAAAAGACTTAAATGCTGTAGATTATGATGCTGTATCAGGAGCTACTTCTACAAAGGGTAACTTCAAAGAAATAGTTCAAGAATTACTTGATATGGCTGCTAAAGGCGAAACTTATGAACCAGTTTACAAAGACGGTGTTTATGAAGCTAAGGCTGAAGAAGCAAGCCATGGCTGGTTAGCACAAGTTAGCATAAGAGTTCAAGATGGTCAAATCGTTGGTGTTGACTACGCAGAAGTAGCTGTTGAAGATATGGATGGTGTTAAAGTAGGCGATAGAAAAACTACAGATAACTATAGCTATCCACGTCCAATAGAAGTTGCTGCAGAACTTCAAACATTAATAATAGACAATAATGGAACAGATGGCTTAGCAGTAGATGCAATCGCTGGTGCAACTTCAACAAGAACTGGCATGATTGAACTTGTAAACGAAGCATTAAGC
>JAAYQJ010000132.1 GCA_012519355.1 Tissierellia bacterium
AGGAAAATATAAAATGAAAGCATTACTAGAAAAAAAGGAAAACAATAGAGCACATTTCACTATTGAGATAGCAGAAGAAAATTTCGAAGAAGCATTACAAAAAGCCTATCTAAAAATGAGAGGTAGATTTAATATACCAGGTTTTAGAAAGGGAAAAGTACCTAGAAAAATTATTGAAATGAATTATGGAAAAGAAATATTCTACGAGGAAGCTATTAACATAATTCTACCAGATGCATATACTGAAGCTATTGAAGAACTAAAATTAGAACCAGTAGATACACCAGATGTAGATATAGAAGAAATTGAAAGCGGAAAACCAATAATTGCAAAAATCGAGGTTACAATAAAACCAGAAGTTAAGCTAGGTGATTATAAAAGTATAGAAATAGAAAAAGTAGAGTATAATGTAACAGATGGCCATATTGAAGAAGAATTGAAAACTATACAAGAAAGAAATGCAAGAATAATAGATGCGGGAGATAGGCCAGTAAAAGAAGGAGATATTTTAACAATTGACTATGCTGGATTCATCGGAGATGACCAATTCCCAGGTGGTACAGCAGAAGGCCAACAATTAGAAATTGGATCAGGTCAATTTATTCCTGGTTTTGAAGAACAATTAGTGGGTAAGAATAAAGGTGAGGAAGTAGACGTAGTTGTAACCTTCCCTGAAAAGTACCACGCAGAAGACTTGCAGGGCAAAGAAGCTACATTTAAGGTTAAAATCCATGAAATTAAGGTAAAGGAATTACCAGAACTAGATGATGAGTTTGCTAAGGATGTGTCAGAGTTTGATACATTAGAAGAATATAAAAACAGTATAAAAGAAAGATTAGAAAAGGATTTTAAACACAAGGAAGAAATAGATAACGAAAATAACCTACTTGAAAAGGTAATGGAAATCTGTGAAGTAGATGTACCAGATGTAATGGTTGAAAATCAACTTGAAAATGAACTAAACGAATTTGAGTATAGGATGAGAATGCAAGGATTGAATTTAGAACAATACCTACAAATTACAAACTCAACTATAGAGAGCCTTAAAGCTCAACTAATGCCTATGGCTGCAAACAGAGTAAAGGGTGACTTAGTTCTTGAAGCTATAGCAAAGGCTGAAAACCTTGAAGTTACAGAAGAAGATATGGATAAAGAATTAGAAAAGATGGCAGAAAGTTATGGACAAGAAAATAAAGAAAAGTTCATTGAAGATATGAAAAAAGGTGATCTATCATTTATGGATACTCCTATTTTAAACCAAAAGGTTATTGAGTTACTAAAGGCAAACGCCAAATTCATATAATATTGGAGGGATTGTTATGACTTTAGTACCTATTGTAGTTGAACAAACTGGTAGGGGAGAAAGATCCTATGATATTTATTCCAGACTTTTAAAGGAAAGAATAATATTCCTAGGTAGCGAAGTAAATGATGTTACTGCCAATTTGATAGTAGCTCAGCTATTATTTTTAGAGGCAGAGGATCCAGATAAGGATATTCAATTATATATAAATAGTCCTGGTGGATCAGTTAGTGCAGGATTTGCAATATATGATACTATGCAGTATATAAAACCTGACGTGTCAACCATATGTATGGGTATGGCAGCGTCTATGGGAGCATTTCTACTAGCTGCTGGAACTAAGGGCAAGAGATTTGCATTACCAAATGCAGATATTATGATACATCAACCTTTAGGAGGCGCTAAAGGTCAAGCAGAAGATATCAGAATTCAAGCAGAAAAGATAATCGAAATCAGAGAAAGAATAAATAGGATATTAGCCGAAAGAACTGGTCAACCCCTAGAGAAGGTTGCCAAAGATACAGATAGAGATTACTATATGACAGCAGAAGAAGCTAAGAAATACGGTATAATAGACGAAGTGATTATAAGAAAATAGATTAAGTGAGGTGTCACCGTGGCAAAATATGATGAAAGACAGTTACGTTGCTCTTTTTGTGGAAAGCCACAGGAACAAGTTAGAAGACTAATAGCAGGTCCAAATGTATATATATGTAATGAGTGTATAGAATTGTGTCAAGAAATAATAGAAGAAGAATTTATTGATTCAGTAGACTATGAAATGCAAGACTTACCAAAGCCAGCTGATATTAAAGATACCTTAGATGAATATGTCATCAAACAGGAGACGGCCAAAAAAGCCTTAGCTGTAGCAGTATACAATCATTACAAGAGAATCAATAAAAGACCCAAGAAAAATGAAGATATTGAATTACAAAAAAGCAATATTATTATGTTAGGTCCAACAGGTTCTGGTAAGACTTTACTTGCACAGACCTTAGCAAAAATACTAAATGTACCCTTTGCTATTGCAGATGCTACTTCCTTGACTGAAGCAGGATATGTAGGAGAAGACGTAGAGAACATTATTCTAAAACTAATCCAAGCAGCAGATTATGATATAGAAAGAGCAGAAAAGGGTATAATATATATTGATGAGATAGATAAAATTGCTAGAAAGACAGAGAACCCATCTATTACGAGAGATGTAAGTGGTGAGGGAGTACAACAAGCACTCTTAAAAATTCTAGAAGGTACTGTAGCAAATGTTCCACCCCAAGGTGGAAGAAAACATCCACACCAAGAGTTTATACAAGTAGATACAACTAATATATTATTCATTGTTGGAGGGGCTTTTGATGGATTAGACAAGATTATTGAAAACCGTGTTGGTAAAAAATCTATGGGATTTGGTGCTGAAGTAACATCAAAGAAAGATGTGAAAATCGGGGAATTACTAAAACATCTACAACCTGAAGACCTCCTCAAATTTGGACTTATACCTGAGTTTGTAGGTAGGCTACCAGTCATTGTTACTTTAGAGGAATTAGATGAAGAATCCTTAGTAAAGATATTGACTGAACCAAAGAATGCCCTTGTAAAACAATATAAGGAATTATTTGCAATGGATGGAGTAGAACTAGAATTTGAAGATGGAGCATTATTTGGGATAGCGAAAAAGGCCATAGAAAGGAAAACTGGTGCAAGGGGACTAAGAAGCATTTTAGAAGACATCATGTTAGATATAATGTATGAAATTCCTTCTAGAGAAGATATAGAAAAATGCATTATAACAAAAGAAACAGTAGAAAATAAAGTAAGTCCAACTTTAGTCCTTTCTGAGAGAAAGAAGCAAAGCAAATCAAAGAAAACAGGAAACAGCGAATCCGCATCATAAGGCTCACGTTTGTGGGCTTTTCCTTATCTATAGGGAAAATATTCAGTTCAGGAGGAAAACATATGAGCCAATTTACAATCGTAAACAAGACTCTACCCTTAATACCCCTAAGGGGGATTTCCATATTTCCTCATATGGTAGTACATTTCGATGTTGGTCGGGACAAATCTATAAGCGCATTAGAAAAAGCAATGCTACAAGATGCAACCATATTTTTATGTTCTCAAAAGGACCCAAAAATTAATGACCCAACTACTGATGATTTTTACCATATAGGAACTATAGCTAAGATTAAGCAAATGTTGAAATTACCTGGTGGTAGTATTAGGGTATTAATAGAAGGTTTAAATAGGGGAAAAATAACAGAGATAATACAAGAGGAACCACATTTTGCTGCAAACATACAAGAATTAGTTTATGATGAGCAAAATGTGGAGAAAGATGTAAATATGGAAGCAGCTATGCGACTTGTAATAAATGATTTTGAAGACTACCTTTCCTACAATGATAGGGTTTCTTCAGATGTATTAATTACAGTAGCAGATATTGATGACCCAGGTAGATTAGCAGACGTAATAGCTTCATATATACATTTAAAATTGGAAGATGATCAAAAAATATTAGAAACCTTTGATCTATTTGAAAGGTTGGAGTTACTTCACAAAATATTACAAGAAGAAATAGAAGTATTAAAAATAGAAGAAAAAATTAACCAAAGGGTAAGGAAGCAAATAAACCAAGTTCAAAAAGAATATTATCTAAAAGAGCAAATAAAGGCTATCCAGAAGGAACTAGGCCAAAATGATGACATCATGGCTGAAGTAGAAGGATATGAGGAGAAAATTGACAAGATAAAAATGCCTAAGGAAGTTAAAGAAAAGGCAAAAAAAGAAATTGGAAGGCTATTAAAATTATCCTCCCATTCTCCAGAGACTGGAGTTATCAGAACTTATTTGGATTGGATAATTGACCTTCCATGGGATAAGGAAACAAAGGATAAAATAGATATTAAAAAAGCCAGGGACATATTAAATATGGACCACTATGGTTTGGTGGATGTAAAGGAGAGAATACTTGAATTCATAGCCATCAGAAAACTTACCAAAAGTATGAAGGGGCCAATTATATGTTTAGTAGGGCCACCAGGAGTTGGTAAAACATCCATAGCAAGGTCCATAGCAAACGCCATTAATAGAAAATTTGTTAGGATGTCCTTAGGAGGAGTAAGAGATGAAGCAGAAATAAGGGGTCACAGGAGGACCTATATAGGTGCAATGCCAGGTAGTATTATAAACTCCATGAAGAAGGCAAAGTCTAAGAACCCTGTATTTTTACTAGATGAAATCGACAAACTAAGTTCAGACTATAGAGGAGACCCAGCTTCAGCCCTATTGGAAGTCTTAGACCCGGAACAAAATGCAACCTTTACAGACCACTATCTAGATGTACCCTTTGACCTATCTAAAGTCCTATTTATTACAACGGCAAATACTACAACAACAATACCTAGACCCCTTTTAGATAGGATGGAGGTCATTAGAATTCCAGGCTATACAGATGATGAAAAATTGCAAATAGCTTTAAACCATTTAATTCCTAAACAACTTAAGGAACATGGGTTAGATAAGGACAATTTAATAATTTCTGAGTCTGCAATAAAGGCCATAATAAACCACTATACTAGGGAAGCTGGAGTTAGAAACTTAGAAAGAAATATTGCCAATTTATGCAGAAAAGCAGCTAAAAGAATAATAGAAGAAAACCTAGAAGTTATTAGGATTAATAGGGGAAATATATCCAATTATTTAGGAGCAGAGAAATATAGGTTCGATATAATGGAAGAGGAAAATCAAATAGGTGTGGCAACAGGTCTGGCTTGGACTGCTGTTGGCGGGGAGACCCTTTCCATAGAAGTTAATACTATGAAGGGTACAGGTAAAACCCAACTAACAGGAAAACTAGGTGATGTAATGAAAGAGTCAGCCATGGCCGGTATTAGCTATATTAGGGCAAATTCCCAGGTGCTGGGTATAGAGGCAGACTTTTATAAGGATATGGATATTCACATTCATGTGCCTGAAGGTGCAATACCAAAGGATGGACCTTCTGCAGGAATAACCATTGCAACAGCAGTAATATCCGCCTTATCCAATACTCCTGTTAGAAGAGATGTTGCTATGACTGGTGAAATTACACTTAGAGGAAGGGTTTTACCAGTAGGGGGCATAAAGGAAAAAGTCCTAGCAGCCAATAGGATGGGTATTAAGAAGGTATTATTACCTGAGGAGAATAAAAAGGACTTAGAAGAGATTCCAGACAAGGTAAGGAAGAAGATTTCCTTTGTATTGGTAAAAAGTATGGAAGAAGTCTTGGAACATGCCTTAGTAAAAGGAAATGATAACCATGAAGATAGTTAAATCTGATTTACAAGCAATTGCAGTACAACCGAAACAGTATCCAGAAGATGGGCTTCCGGAAATAGCCTTTGCTGGAAGATCAAATGTGGGAAAATCCTCCTTCATTAATTCAATGATAAACAGGGCAAACCTAGCCAGGACCTCAGGTAAACCTGGCAAAACCAGGACAATAAACTTCTATATAATAAATGAAAGTTTTAGGTTTGTAGATTTACCAGGTTATGGCTATGCCATTGCTTCAAAAGCAGAAAAGGATAAATGGGGACAGATAATAGAAAGATATTTAACTACTAGGGAGAATTTAAAAGAAGTAATACTGTTGGTAGATATTAGGCACGAGCCTACTGACCAAGACTTAATGATGTATAATTGGATTAAGACCTTTGGTTATAGGGGAATAGTTATAGCTACTAAAGGGGATAAGATATCTAGGGGAAAAGTTCAAAAACACATAAGCATTATTAAAAAGAAACTAGATATTAAGGATTCCAATCTTATTATCCCCTATTCTTCCGAAAGTAAAATGAATAAGGAAAAAGTATGGAGTATATTTAAAGAAATCTTAGGCATAAGTAAAGACCAGTAGCAAAAGCTACTGGTCTCAAATAAGTACTAATATTCTCTTATTCCTTTGAGAATTGGTCCTTGTCTGCTCCACATATTGGACATACCCAGTCCTCTGGTAAATCTTCAAATGCTGTTCCTGGAGCTACCCCGTTATCTGGATCTCCTTCAGCTGGGTCATAAACATAACCGCATGGATCACATACCCATCTATCCATTTACATTCTCCTTTCATTTTGAAATCATATTAATGATACCCATCTTCATAAAAAATAAACTAGAAAATTACTTTTATAACAATATTGAAAAAAACATATTAAATAGTACAATAAGGTTAGATGATAAAAAATATGGGTAAGATAATAATATAATTCATAATATATTAGATGGAAGTGATAAAATTGGATTTTAAGTATAGTGGTATTGTGTGTTCTGATTTAGAAATAATAAGAAACTTTGTAGATGAAGTGTTAAAAAAACTTAGAAAGTTAATAAAAAATAACGATACCATGTTTGATATAAGGTTAATTTTAAATGAACTCATTATAAATGGAGTGTTACATGGGAACAATTGTGTTACTACAAAGTGTGTTAAATTACACTTGGAGATAAAAGGAAATAAAATGACTATTCAAGTAGAAGATGAGGGACAAGGCATAGATTATGATCTAGAATCCTATGATCCCAATGATTTAAAATGCTGCGGAAGAGGCTTAGTTCTAGTTAATGGTTTATCCGATGAGTTTTATATACAAAAGAATAAGGTTATAGCTGTTAAGCTTTTAAGCTAGGTGTGATTTTAAAACAATATTCTATACTAGTTAGGGGGGCGGATTGTGAAAAAAGTATCAATACTAATATTAGTTTCTATCATTATCCTAACTGGAATATCACCTATGGTTTCCTATGGTGAAAATGGATATGATAAAAAACTAGAAGAGTTAATTATCATGGCAAAGGAACTATTTGGTATTACTGATGAGTATGATGAGTTCGAATCCAGTGTAACTTCCTATGATGGGAAAACCCAATTTTATTTAAACTGGGCAGATTCAGAGGAGAAACTAGACTATATCAATGTAATTATGGATATAGAAGGTAACATTATATCCTACAACACCTATCCAGTTATCTACCAAGAACCAGAACAAAAATTACCAACCTTCTCTGAAAGTGAAGCAGAAAAAATTGCAATGGACTTTATATCAAAGGTAGCTAAAGATATTTCTGAATCAATAGAATTGCATCCAAAAAAAACACCTATGAATACAAGAGAAGCAAACTATTTCTTTAACTATATTAGAATGGAAAATGATATACCCTATAGCCAAAATTCTGTTACAGTAAATGTAAATAAGTTTACTGGTGAAGTCACTTCATATTATGCAAGTTGGGAGAGGGATTTGGAATTTCCTCAACCTAAGGGAATAATTTCTCATGAAGAAGGTAAGGAAGCCTATAAGAATGAGATTGGGTTAAAGCTAATTTATAAAGCCAATAGGTACTACCCTATGCCATTGGATACTAAAGAAGAGTCTAATTATTATTTAGCATACTCACCACTTCATACTGATAAGGCAATAGATGCTTTTACAGGAGAAAAAACTCCTATAGATATTTATGATATTTACTTGGATATGAAAGAATCTGTAGCAATGGATGGAGAGGCAAGAGCTAGCTTAACCCCAGCTGAAAGAGAAGCAGTTGAAAAATTAACTAACCTATTAGATGAAAAGGCAGCAGAGAAACTAGGGAGACAAATATTAAAGATAGATGAAGACTACCAATTAAATAGTAAAAATCTCTATAATAACTATAAAAATCCAGAGGACTATACCTGGCATCTGTTTTTCCAAAAAGAATTAGATGTAGATAAGTATACTTACATAGACATTGCACTAGATGCAAAAACAGGAGACCTAATTAGTTTCTATAAGAGCTTACATCATTCTGAGGATGCCAAGTCCCAAATAAATAGGGAAGAGGCCTTAGAGTTAGCAAAGGAATACATTAAAAATATTGAGCCTAATAGAATTAATGAAATAGAATTAATGGAAGATAGGTATGCACAAGACAATCAATTAAGCTATGGTTTCCAATTCATCAGGAAGACTAATGGTATTTATGTAGAAGGGGATAGAATATTAATCGGTGTAGATGGAGTAAATAAAGAAGTCTATACTTACTCCATAAGCTGGTACAAGGGAGAGTTACCTTCTACTGATGGTATAATAAGTTTAGATAAGGCATATGAAGTCCTATGGGATGAAATTGGATTGGAATTAAACTATGTTAAAAACTATGATTATAGTAACCCAAACAAACCAAAGGTAGAAGTGAAATTAGTTTATTCCTTAAATAGGGAGAGACCAGCCATAATTTCTGCAACAAGTGGAGAGCTTTTAGATTATTCAGGTAAACCATATAAGGAAGTTAAAACTATCAACTATACAGATATAAAAGATTCTTATGCAAAGGAAAAGATTGAAACCTTAGGGAAATATGGGGTTGGATTCTATGAAGATGAATTCAAGCCAAAGGATAAGATCAATCAAAGAGATTATATCTACCTATTATGGCAGTCCATGAACCAGTACAGAGTAGCTGATATATCCCATGAGGATATTTATAAGCAATTCATCTCAATGGGGTATATGAAAGAGGATGAGAAAAATCCAGAAGGACTTGTTAGCAAGGAAGATGCAATTAAATATATTATTAGGATAATGAAATATGATAAAGTAGCAGAATTAGAAGGAATCTATATAGATTTATTCTCAGATAGTCAAGATATATCTGAAGGATTAAAGGGATATATAAATATTGCCTACGGGCTAAAAATACTATCTGGCGATGGCTCAGGAAATATTAGACCAAAATATGAGCTTAACAGGGAAGATGCTGCAAATATTATATACAATTATATGTTTAACTAGGTCTAAAGGCCTCGAAGTATTCGAGGCTTTTAGCATGTAAATGAAAAGATTTTATTTTCATTTGTTGTTTAATTATGGTAAAATGGTTTTTGTTTAAAATAAACATAATAATTATGAAACTTTATAGAATTTAAATGGAAGGGAAAATATATGAAAACAATTAGAAATGACATAAGAAATATTGCAATAATAGCCCATGTTGACCATGGGAAAACTACTTTAGTAGATAGTCTTTTAAAGCAATCTGGAATTTTTAGAGCTAATCAAGAAGTAGAAGATAGGGTAATGGACTCCAATGATATAGAAAGGGAAAGAGGTATTACCATATTAGCTAAAAACACAGCCCTATACTATGGGGATGTAAAAATCAATGTTATAGACACACCAGGACATGCTGACTTTGGCGGAGAAGTAGAACGAGTCCTCAAAATGGCAAGTGGAGTAATTCTAGTTGTAGATGCCTTTGAAGGTCCCATGCCCCAAACAAAATTTGTGTTAAAAAAGGCTTTTGAATTAGATTTACCAGTAATAGTTTGTATAAATAAAATTGATAGACCAGAAGCAAGACCTAATGAAGTAATAGATGAGGTCTTAGACCTATTTATTGATTTAGGAGCCAGTGAAAAGCATCTTGACTGTCCCTTTATCTTTACTTCAGCCAAGAAAGGAACAGCCAGTCTTGACTTTAATGAAGTAGGAGAAAGTATGGATCCCCTTTTTAAGGCCATAATAGAAAACATACCAGGACCAGAAGGAGATACAGAAGGACCTCTCCAAGTTCTTATTTCAACTATAGACTATAACGATTATGTTGGTAGAATAGGTATTGGTAAAGTAGAAAGAGGAAAGATATCAACTAATCAAGAGGCAGTAATAGTCAATATGGCAAATAAAGAAAAACAGGATAAGGTAAAAATATCAAGATTATATGAATTTGAGGGACTTAATAGAAAGGAAATCCAATCTGCTACAGTTGGTAGTATTATCGCTATTACTGGAGTGGAGAATATTAATATAGGAGACACTATCTGTGATATTAATAAGCCTGAACCCTTGCCCTTTGTGAAAATCTCTGAGCCTACTATCTCAATGACTTTTTCAGTCAATGATAGTCCCTTTGCAGGAAAAGAAGGAAAGTTTCTAACCAGCAGGCAAATAAGGGCCAGGTTATTTAAGGAATTACAAACTGATGTTAGCTTAAGGGTAGAAGAAACTGATACTACTGACGCCTTTAAGGTATCAGGCAGGGGAGAACTCCATTTGTCTGTTCTTATTGAAAATATGAGAAGAGAAGGATATGAGTTCCAAGTTTCCAAGCCTGAAGTCATTTTTAAAGAGGAAAATGGCAAAAAACTTGAACCCATGGAAAAAGTAACCATAGATTTGCCTAGTGAATATATAGGGGCTGTTATAGAGAAACTAGGACAGAGAAAGGGAGAGCTTATAAGCATGACGGAATCAAATGGGGGCTATGCAAGGCTTGAGTTTTCCATACCTGCCAGAGGCCTTATAGGATATAGACAGGAGTTTATGACAGATACCAAAGGTAATGGTATATTGAATTCAGTATTCGATGGATATGCACCATACAAGGGTGAAATACCTAGAAGAACATCAGGGTCGCTTATTTCCTATGAAACTGGAGAAACTACTAGCTATGGTCTTCATGCTGCTCAAGAAAGGGGAATACTCTTTGTAGGACCTGGAGTAGGAGTCTATACTGGAATGGTAATAGGCTCAAATCCTAAGGGCTTAGACATAGATGTTAATGTCTGTAGGAAAAAACAACAAACAAATATTAGGGCAGCAGGTTCAGATGAAGCCTTAAGGCTTTCGCCACCAAAAGTTATGTCCTTAGAAGAAGCCTTAGAATTTATAGAAGAAGACGAACTAATTGAAATAACACCACTAAACTTTAGAATTAGAAAGAAGATACTAGATAGTAGTAAAAGGTATAAGTCTAAGAAAAATAATTAAGTTTCTAGGGGGAAAAGATGGAGATTATCATAAGCTTATTAAGTTGGATATTTAGAAATATATTATGGATAAATATTTTACTTGCCATCTTGCTTATATTTTTTGAAAGAAGAAATCCAACTACTACTTGGCTCTGGCTTATGGTACTGACATTTTTGCCAGGTATTGGTTTCCTTTTATACCTATTCATAGGCCAGGATTTAAGTAAGAAAAAAATATTTGAGATAAAGGAAGAAGAGGATTATTGCTTTAGTGATATAGCTGCAATTCAAGAAGAGCAGATGAAAAAGGATGAATATATTTATAAGGATCCAAATTATATAAAATATGAAGATTTAATTACCATGAATTTAATCAGTGCAGAATCCTTTTTTACACAAGATAATAATATAGAATTATATTTCGATGGATACGACAAATTTTACAGTTTAATAAAAAGTATAGAAGAAGCTAAAGAGTTCATTTACCTCCAATACTATATTTTTAAGTCTGATAACCTAGGTAAAAGAATCATTAACCTACTGTGTGAAAAGGCAAAGGAAGGAGTAGATGTAAGGTTATTAGTAGATGGTATGGGTGGTAGAAGGTTTGCGAGAAAATATATTGATAAACTTAGGGAAAGTGGTGCAGAAGTTGCAATATTCTTTCCAGCCATCATACCCTTTATTAGCCTTAGAATAAATTATAGAAACCATAGGAAAATCTGTATAATAGACGGAAAAGAAGGTTTTATAGGTGGATTTAATGTTGGAGATGAATATATAGGTTTATCTAAGAAGTTTGGCTACTGGAGGGATACCCACATAAAAATTAAGGGTTCTGCTGTGGCCTCATTGCAGTGGAGATTTTATTTAGATTGGAGATTCGCTACTGGAGCTGAAATGACCAAGTGTCAAACATATTTGACAGAGGAAACAGCTAGTAGTGGTATACAGATAGTTTCTTCAGGACCAGACTCCAAATGGGCCAGTGTAAAAAATGGATACCTTAAAATGATTTCCAATGCAAAGGAAAAAATATATATTGAAACCCCATACTTTATACCTGATGACAGTATATTTGATGCTCTTAGGGTTGCAGGCTTGTCAGGCTTAGATGTAAGAGTTATGATGCCTTGCAAACCAGACCATCCCTTCGTATATTGGGCTAGTATGAGTTATATAGGAGAGCTTTTGGAAGCAGGTGTTAAATTCTATACCTATGAAAAGGGGTTTCTTCATTCCAAAGTAGTCCTAATGGATGATTTTGTATCATCAGTAGGTACAGCAAATTTAGACATACGGAGTTTTAAACTGAACTTTGAAGTAAATGCCTTTATTTACGATGAAACTATAAACTTAAAATTGACAGATAGATTTTTAGATGATTTAAAAAATTGCAAAGAAATTACCTTGGAAGAATATAGCAAAAGGAGCAAAATAGTGAGAATTAAGGAATCTTTTTCAAGGCTCCTATCTCCTATTCTCTAATAAATAAGTAACCTCTGGAAATAATAATCTAGAGGTGATTTATTTGAAAAAACTTAATCTATATATAATATTTGTTTTAATTCTTTTTGTATTAACTGCTTGTAAGGGAAAAAAGAATGAAGAGGTAAAGTTTGAAAAAAAGGAAAAGGCACCAACTTCTCTTTCTAATATAGCTAAGGATATACAAGAGATAATGACTACAGCAGAAGACCTAGAGGAATTAATAGATGGAACATATTTAGAGGAAAAAAGTTTGAGAAAAGAAGGTAAGGAATCGGGCCATGGTGGACATGGGGGCGGAAATGGTAATTCACAATCTAATTCGTCAGGCAGTAATGGTCAAGGAGAAAGCCAAGGCCAGGAAGGAAATAGTCAAAGTGAAGATAAGCCTAAGACTTTAGAAGAAAAAAATAAGGAAGAAGAAGAAAAAAGACAGGAAAAAATAACACAAGCTTGGCAAGCAATGTCTAAGAAGATAAAAAGCCTCCACGAAGGATGGAATTCCTATGAGACTGAGGAAAAGAAAGGAAGTCTAAGCTTAGAAAAAACTGATCAATTTAGTAATAGTTTGAACAACTTAACAAAATCTATAGAAGATAAGGAAATATTGAAAGTATATGAATACGGAAGTCAATGTTTTTTAAATATTAGTCCCATGTTTGATTTATATAAGGATGATTTGGGCGGTGAGACCAACAAAATAAAACATGGAGTATATCTTGCTTATTTGAGATTTCTTGAAGATAGGATATTACAAGGGACCAATATTTTAAAGCAATTAGAAAGTAGTATTAACAATATCAAGTTGAAGATTGGAGAAGATCAAGATAAAATAAAGGTAGTAGATAAGATAAATATGGCTATAGGAGATATGGAAAAAGCCATGAAGGAAAACAGTTTAAAGCTTATAAGAATCAAGAGAGATATAGTCATAGATAAGATAAAGGAGTTAGAGAAATAAGGGGGAAGAAAAATGAAAAAGGAAGCCATTAAGGAATACCTGATTATCAATGGAGAAATCCAAAACACAGAAGAAGCTAGGGTTTTTGAAAAGATTGAGAAACCACCCATATATGAAGTTATTAGGATAATAGATGGGGTTCCTTTGTTTTTAGAGGACCACTTAGACAGGATGTTTGATTCAGCAGATTTAATAGGCTTTCAAATACCTAGAGATGAGAAGGATATAAGAAAGGATATAAAAACCCTAATATTGAAAAACAATATAGATAGGTTAAATGTAAAATTATTGGCTGCAGATATAGATAAAATGGGAAAGGTTTTTTTAGTATATAATATTGAAAGTTTCTATCCACCTAAGGAACACTATTTAAATGGAATACATACTACCCTCTTTTATTATGAAAGAAATAACCCCAATGCAAAAGTACTAGTTACCTCTTTTAAAGAAGATGTTGCTAAAGCCTTAAAGGAGAAAGAGGCCTTTGAAGCATTACTAGTAAGTAAGTCTGGTCATATACCTGAGGGTAGTCGTTCTAATATGTTCTTTGTAAAAGGAGATAAGGTTTACACTGCAAAAGCCTCAGATGTATTAATAGGAATAACAAGAAAGCATATTTTTAATGTATGTGAGAAATTAAATATAAAAATAGTTGAAGAAAGTATTCATGTTGATGATTTAGATAAATTAGATGGAGCATTTATGTCTGGAACTTCAGTAAATGTCCTTCCTATTTCATCAATCGATAGTATTAAATTAAACTCCATAAACAATAGGATAATAAGAGAAATAAACCAAGCCTATATTGAGGAAATGAATAAGTATATATTAAGCCACAAAGATGAATGGAGATAAACAATAAAAAATATCAGTAGACAAAACTACTGATATTTTTTGTTACATTTCTTGAGCTAACTCAATTATCTTTAAGGTGGTTTCAACTGCTTTTTCCATAGCGAATATTGGAATATATTCAAATTTACCATGGAAGTTATGTCCACCTGTAAATAAATTTGGACAGGGAAGTCCCATATATGAAAGTCTAGCCCCATCAGTTCCACCCCTAATTGGCTTAATTAAAGGCTTAATATCTAAACTTTCCATAGCTTCTTTAGCAAGGTCTATTATATACATAACAGGTTCAATTTTTTCCTTCATATTATAATATGAATCTGTTATTTCTAGGTCAACAATCTTTCCATATTTATGATTTATAAATTCCACTGCCTTCTCTAAGGTTTCTTTTTTAGATTGGAATTTTTCCATAGAGTGGTCCCTAATTATATAAACCATATCAGTTTTTTCAACACTACCATTAAAGCTTACTATATGATAAAATCCTTCATATTTTTCCGTATATTCAGGTCTTTCATTTACAGGAAGTAGGTCATTTAACTCTCCAGCCACTAAGATTGAATTTATCATCTTATTCTTTGCAGTGCCTGGGTGAACATTCCTACCTTGAATACTTATTTTAGCCGTAGCTGCATTAAAGTTTTCATATTCTAACTCTCCAACAGGACCACCATCAACAGTATAAGCAAAATCTGCCCCAAATTTTTCTACATCAAAGTGGTCAGCCCCTCTACCTATTTCTTCGTCAGGTGTAAAACCTAACTTTACAGTTCCATGGGGTATATGGGGGTTATTAATTAGGTATTCCACAGCAGTAACTATTTCAGCAATCCCTGCTTTATTATCTGCACCAAGCAAGGTAGTTCCATCAGTAGTGATTAAATCTTTTCCTATATAGTCCTTTAAATCTGGGAAATCACTTACTTTCATTACAATATTTTTTTCAGGGTTTAATACTATATCCTTACCATCATAATTTCTTACGATTTTAGCTTTTACATCTTTACCTGACATATCAGGACTAGTATCCATATGAGCTATAAACCCAATAGTAGGGACATCCTTTTCAATATTTGAAGGTAAAGTTGCCATAATATATCCATTATCGTCTATAGTCACATCTGATAATCCAATTTCCTTTAATTCATTATATAAGAATTTTCCAAATTCCAATTGGCCAGGAGTGCTTGGTACCCTAGTAGAACTTTCATCAGATTTTGTATCATATTTTACATAGGTTAAAAACCTATCTACCAATTTATTCATTTTCATCCCTCCACAATTATTTTAACAATATTATACATCATTATAAGAGAAAAAAAGAATATTGTCGAAAGATTTATTAATTCTTGCTACATTTTTTTGCCCGAAAATGTTATAATTTGATTTATGAATAAAAATTCATAAAAAAAAGGGGAAAAAGAGTTTGTATATGTTACACAAGGGGTATATAATCTACGAAAAAGGGGAGAATGTTAGTTATTAATGGTGACACAAGCAAAAGTGAGGTAAGAGGAATGGAGATGAACGATAAGAAGAATAATAAAAACCTAACTGCTTTAGGAGAGATAGAGGAAGAGATTAGAAAAAAGCAAGAAGAATTAAACAGGATTGTCTTAGAAGGCAATGACAGAGAATATGTTCTGAAGTTTAGTCAAGAATTAGATGTACTAATTAGCAAGTACTTATCTATTAAAGCAGGATAAAAAATAGCAGATATTTCTGCTATTTTTTTTATCAAATTATCTTGCCTACTATTCAAAAAAATAGAGGCAGACCAACAAATAAAACTATAATAGCTAGTACAATGGCAATTATCCAATACAAAGTTTTTCTTTTAATAAAGAATAATTTCATAAATCTTCAACTCCTTAAAATAATGGTATTATAATCTATTTAAAAAATAAAAAATATATACCAAGATTTTCTAATTAATGTTAATATATTTGGAAAATGGTGTATAATAATAAAAAAAGGGAGGTATGGGAATGGCTATAAAAATATTAAGTGATAGCGGTTGTGATTTACCTAAGGAAATAATTGAGGAATTTAATATAGATATTTTACCAATCATCGTTATTAAAGATGATAAGGAATATCTAGATGGTGTTACCATTCAGCCAAAGGAAGTATATGATGGAATGAGAAGGGGAGAGGTGTTTAAAACAGCTCAGATACCCCTTAATGCCTTTAATGATAAGTTTTTAGAATATGCAAAAAATGGAGAGACTGTAATTTACTTAGCTTTTTCTTCAGAATTATCAGGTACCTACCAAACATCATTATTAGCTAAAGAGTCCATATTAGACCAGTATCCAAATTTGGATTTAGAAATTATAGATACAAAAGCAGCATCAGGGGGATTTGGACTCATAGTCTACCATGCTGCTAAAATGGCCAAAGAAGGGAAAACAAAAGAAGAAATACTAAAAGCTATTGAGTTTTATAAGGAAAACATTGAGCATATTTTTACTGTGGATGATATAGAATACCTCTTTAGGGGTGGAAGGGTAACTAGGACTCAAGCCTTCCTAGGTGGACTACTAAATATTAAACCAGTATTAACAGTTATTGATGGAAAGCTAATACCCCTTGAAAAAGTTAGGGGAAGAAACAAAGTCTTTAAGGCTATGTTAGATTTTGTTAAGGAAAAGGGAAAAGAAGCAAATCTAAAAGAACAGCTTATTTGCATTACCCATGGAGATGATTTAGAGGGAGCTATGAAGTTAAAAGAATTGATCAGGGGGGAATTTGGCTGTGAATCATTTTTGATTAACTCGGTAGGTGCAGCTATTGGAGCCCATTCTGGTCCTGGAACCTTAACCATATTTTTCTTCAAAAGAAATTATGAGGATTTCTAACTAAATAAAGCATTCTTTGCTTTATTTAGTTAGAAAATCTGAAAAAATTATATAAAAAACTCTAGACAAAACAATAAAATAGGAGTATAATAAGAATGTTGGTAACCAGCACCTTTAGCTCAGATGGTAGAGCAACTGACTCTTAATCAGTGGGTCCAGGGTTCGAGTCCCTGAAGGTGCATCATAGAAGTAAAAAACCCCTAAACTCCAGTTTAGGGGTTTTTTGATACCATGAGGATATCATCTAAAAACATTTAATAGGCTGGACCTTAGTCCAGCCTATTAAATATATCGACAATAGCTTTTTTGAAATCTTCATAATCTCTAATACCAGATATCTTATACTTATTGTTTATAATAAAGGTAGGCACACTTTGAATACCATATTCAATAGCAAGATTTCTAGCTTCCTTTAAATTTTCATCATATTTTTTTGAGTCAATGGCATCTAACATTTTAGCCGGATTAAGGCCAATGTTTTCCGCAATTTCACTTAAGACCTCCCTATTATAAAGGTTTAGGCCATCTTCAAAATAAGCCTTAAATACAGCCCGAGCATACTCATCATACTTACCATTTTCCAAAGCATAAAACCCACCTAGATGCGCCAGCCTTGTGTTGAACTTACCATTTTTGTTATTATAGCCTATACCAAATTCCTTCCCCATCTTTGACAACATATCTAAAGAACGGTGAATATATTCCTTCGGATAAACATCATATAAATCCATACCTTCCTCTGGACAATTAGGGTCTAATTCAAAAGGGACCCAATCAAGTTCAAATTCTACACCCTCTTCTTTAAGTTTTTCGACTAAACCTAAGCCTAGATAGCAAAATGGTCATGCAAAATCAGAAAATACTCTAATTCTTTTCATAGATATTCTCCTCTTATTATTTTTATATATAATACCCATTGTTTATATAGAAATTCATTATAGCTAAGTTCTCTATTGAAAATAATAATTTAGAATGAATTATTTGGGTAATATTAAGATGCAATCTAAAGAGACTAGTATAAGAAAACCTAATACTAAGAGTTTTAGTATAGAAAAAATCTATACTATTTGTAAGTTGAATATTTATGTGTTAGAATTCTAATGCTAGTGAGGTAAGGCTGTATATTTCAAGATATATAGGTAATTTGAAATTGATTCCAACGTATTTACTATGTAAATTTTACCTACAATACTTTGTATAACAAAATTAAAAATCACGAAAAGGAGAATGTTTATGAAAAAGAGACTTTTATTAATCATGCTATTAGTTTTTAGTATGATAATTTACGCTGGATGTTCAAAGGAAACTCCAGATGTTACAGACCCAGGTGTTACTGATGAGCAAAATAATGACATAGGAAATGAAGTAGAAGAAACTGAAGATAGATTAGATTTCGGCGGTAGAACTATGAATGTAGTTACTACTTCTGAAAAATATGTAGAGCTATTTGATGCTTTTGGAAAAGAAGTAAATGCTAAAGTTGAGTTTTTATCTATGAGTAGTGGTGAAGTTATTGCAAGAATTGAAGCAGAAGGTGGAAAGCCAATGGCAGACCTTTGGTTTGGTGGTGGCCTAGACGCTTTTATGGCAGCTAAGGACTCAGGGCTACTGGAGCAATATGTGCCAAAGGAAGTAGATAAAATAGATAGTCGTTTCGTAGATAGTGACAATTATTGGATTGCAAAGGGTTTAACCGTTGTAGGATTTTTAGTAAATGAAGAATATTTACAAGAAAAAGGCCTAGAAACACCAACAAAATGGACAGATTTAGCAGATCCTAAGTATAAAGGTGAAATAATAATGTCTAATCCAGCTATTTCTGGTACTAATTATGGTGCAGTAAAGGGTATATTAGATATGATGGGTGAAGAAGAAGGTTGGAAGTATCTTGAAAAGTTAAATGAAAATATACCTTTCTACGGTAAAAGAGGTAAGGACCCAGAAGAAAAAACAGTAGCAGGAGAATTTGCCATAGGTATTGTACCAGCAGATAAGGCCTCCTTTGATGTAGCAGAAAAGAACAATTTAAGGGTTATCTATCCAGAAGATGGAATACCTTGGGTACCAGAAGGAGTGGCCATTTTCAAAGGTGGAGATGGAGTAGATATAGCTAAAGCATTTATCGATTTTATGCTAAGGGATGAAAACCAAAAACTATTAGCAGAATTAGATGGTAAGGACAGTGCCCAAATGATTAAGGAAGGCATTGAAGGATATGATTTAGGTTTACCAAAGGATAAACTAATAGAACAAGATATCTCTACCTTTGGTTCCATGAGAGAGAATATATTAACTAAGTGGGAAGAATTAACTAAAGGAAAATAATTAACTTAATAGAATACAGGTGATTTTAAATGGGTATTAGAAACAAGACTTTAAAGGTGATGAATTCAATAAAGTTAATGAATAAAGAAAAAAAGACTTTAGATATAATGAATTCATTATTAAAAATATTTACAGCTTTACTGGTCATAGTCTTTGTTCTATACCCATTTTTATCTGTATTTGGTAAAGCTCTATACAGTGATGGAAGGACAAATCTTTCTGAGTTCCAATTTATTAAAGGAGAATTCTATTTAGTCAAAAATTCTTTATTATCTGCAAGTATAACAGCTTTATTATCAACTACATTTGCATTGGCCTTAGGGTTGATGACTTTTTTTGTTTCAGAAAGACAAAAGAAAATCATAATGTTTATACTCTTACTTACTATGGTTTCACCACCTTTCATCGGCTCCTTAACCTATATTGAATTATTTGGAAGGAATGGCTTTATTACTAGAGATATATTAAAACTATCTATAAACCCCTATGGACTTTGGGGGATAGTATCAGTTCAGACCTTAGGATTTACATCCTTAAATGCAGTACTACTAATAGGATATTTGGATTCCTTTGATAAAACCATGATAGAATCAGCAAAATCCTTAAAGGCCAATACTACTAGTATTCTATTAGATATAGTAGTTCCACTTATGAAGCCAGCCATAGCAGTGTCTTTCTTATTGAGTTTTATTAGGTCTATGGCTGATTTTTCAAGTCCTATGATTATTGGGGGGGCATTTAACACCCTGGCAACAGAAGCCTACCTATCTATTATTGCTAAGGGAAATTCACCAAGGGCCTCTGCCATGTCTGTTATACTTTTTATTCCGTCAATAATAGTATTTATAGTATATAGTCACTTTTTAAAACAACAGCAATCAGCTTCTAAAAACTTGAGGGAAAGTCAAACTAGGATGAAAAAAAGTGGAGTATACCATCTAGTTAAAATCTTAGGCTTATTCTTTATACTATGGTTGATAATTCAATACTTAGCCATATTTACATCTGCCTTTACGGATAAATATAAAGGGGAGATATATTTTACTTTTGATAATATAAAGGACAGCATCCCCCATATTAGGGATAGTTTTATAAGGAGTATAATATATTCCATAATTGCAGGAGTATTTTCCAGCTTAATTGGTTTAATACTTTCCTTTTATTCGTATATTATGAAGGGTAAATATATGAAGATATTGGATTTTATATCTAATATGCCCTATATAGTCCCTGGGACTTTTTTTGGCTTAGGCTATATTTTTGCATTTAATAAGAGTCCATTGAAACTAACTGGGACAGCCCTTATAGTTATTTTAAATTTAATCTTTAGGCAACTACCAATGTCTATTAGGACTATACAGAGTAGTATGACTCAAATAGAGAGGGCAACTTTAAACTCGGCCAAGGACCTAGGTGCCCATAACCTATATATTTTAAAGGACATGGTATTTCCAATGAGTTATTCAGGCTTATTTTTGTCCTTTACAAATGCCTTTATATCTTCAATGACTACTATAGGGTCCATAATATTTTTAGTATATCCAAGTAGAAAACTGGCTACTTTTGTATTATTCGATTTAGTATCCAGTGGTAAATATAAAATAGCATCTGTACTTTCATGTATAATAATTATAGTATGTTTATCTGTCAGCTTATTATCTTATAGAATATTTAATAGGAGTAGTAAAAATGTTTCTTAATATTAAAAACCTAACAAAAAAATATGACAAGGTGGAAGCCGTAAGGAATGTATCCTTTTCTGCAGAGGAAAAGGAAATAATCTGTATCTTGGGTCCATCAGGTTGTGGAAAAACAACCATACTTCAATCCATAGGTGGATTTATTCAAATTGATGGTGGAGAAATCATACTGGATGGTAACAAGATAGAAAACCTAGAACCAGAAGATAGGGAAATCGCTACAGTATTTCAATCCTATGGCTTATTTCCCCACAAGACTGTAATAGAAAACATTACCTATGGCTTAAAGTTTAGAAAATATAAAAAGAAGGATGCCATAGAAGAAGGGAAAAAGATGTTGGAAGTTTTGAACCTGAGGGGCTATGAAAACAAAAAGGTAACTGAACTATCAGGTGGAGAGCAACAAAGAGTGGCCTTAGGGCGAGCTTTAATTGTGAAACCCAAGTTACTACTATTAGACGAGCCCTTTTCAAACCTAGATACGAAACTGCGGGTTTCTATGAGAGAAGAGCTCCTTAGGATAAGAGACTTGTTTAATATCACCATGTTATTTGTAACCCACGACCAAGAAGATGCCTTTTCTATAGCAGATAGGATAATCATTATGAATAAGGGCCAAATCGAACAAATAGATACAGCAAGGAATATATACTTAAACCCAAAAACTGAGTTTGTTCTCAGGTTTATTGGCTCTGCCAATATAGATAAGGGGTACTTTGTAAGGCCAGAAGCTATTAGACTTTCAGAAAATGGTGAAGAGGCAAGAGTTGTAGGTAAGACCTTTAAAGGTTCCTTTATCGAATATATTATTGAATACAATGGCAATAACTATAAGATGATTAGGCTGAATAATGAAGAAGAATATCAGATAAATGATAAAATATATATAGAAATGGAAATGAGGGAGATATGAAAATATTACATGTTTTAGCCCAATTACCAACAAGAACAGGTTCAGGAGTATATTACTCCAATATGATAGAAGAATTTAAAAAATATAATCATGACCAAAGAGCAATTTTTGCTTACCAGGATGGATATCTCTGGGATGTTTTAGCTGAAGAACATCAATATCCTGTAGAGTTTAAATCAGAGGAATTGTCCTTTCCCATAGCTGGCATGAGTGATGTAATGCCCTATGAAAATACCTTGTATTCCCAAATGACTGAAGACATGATAGGGGCTTGGAAAAAAGCCTTTAGGAAAAGACTTGAAAAAGCTAAGGTGGAATTCAATCCAGATATCATATTTGCCCACCATCTTTGGATCTTAACCTCCTTAGTAAGAGAAATATTTCCAGATACAAAAGTCATTGGAGTATGTCATAATACAGATTTGAGACAAGCTAAGATGAATCCCCATCTTTTGGACAAATATGTGAATAACCTCCACCAACTAGACTATGTATTTTCTATTTCTGACCAGCAAAAGGATGAAATAGAAGAAATATATAATATAGATAGAAATAAGATAATTGCTGTAGGTGGTGGTTATAACCAAAAGATATTCTATCCACCAAAGGAAAAAGCTTACTCAGATAAGATAAGACTAGTATTTTGTGCAAAAATTGATCCATCAAAGGGGGTTTATGAACTTATTGAAGTTTACAAATCCTTAGGTCTAGATGATGTGACCTTAGATATAATAGGGAGCCCAAATGAGGAGAATAAAAAGAAATTAGAAGGATATATCCAAGGAGACCCTACTATAAGGGTTTACAATGTAAGGGACCAGGTTGCCTTAGGAGAGGAGTTAAGGGAAAAAGATATATTCATTATGCCTTCTTTTTATGAAGGCTTAGGCCTTATGGCTATAGAAAGCCTAGCCTGTGGCCTATATGTAGTTACTACAGAAATAGAAGCCTTAATGACCCTATTGGGAGAAGAAATAAAAACGTCTGGTGTTATTAAATATGTTCCTCTTCCAAGAATATATGATACTGACAAACCGGTTAAGGAGGATTTACCAGCCTTTAGAGAAAACCTAAAGGAGGCGATATTAAGTCAAATAGGCAAGATAAGGCAAAAGCAAGAATTCGAAAAAAGGATTGAAGACAAGATTAAGGAATTTTCTTGGGAAGGGCTAGTCAATAAGATGAATGATATATTAAAATCCATAGTGTAATTTATAAGGGACAGTTAATTCATAACTGTCCCTAATTGAATTATTCAATAATAATGATGGCCTTCAACATCTTCCCTAGTTTTATGAACAGTCCCCCATGGATGTTCAGGTGGTGCGTATATTGAATAGAGTTTTAGGGGAGTACAACCAGTATTTATCAAATTATGCCATTTTCCAGCAGGTATAAAGATTACATATCCTGGATATACCCTTTCTTGGAAATATAACCTATCTTGACAATCCCCCATCATAACAAGCCCTTGTCCCTCTTCAATTCTTATAAACTGGTCAACATCTGGGTGCATTTCTAAGCCAATGTCCTCTTTAGCATTTATATTCATTAAGGTAAGTTGTAAATAAGTTCCAGTCCATAAGGCCAATCTATAATTATAGTTTTGATTAGTTGCTTCTTGAATATTTACTACATAAGGCATAGGACCATGATCTCTTAAATCAATGCAATGCATATTATCTTCCTTTCTTTGTCTATTATGTTTCACTATATTATATGTTATATTATATTAATCAGTGATATATTAAGTAATTTGACCAATTATATATTTGATATAAAAAAATATTTTTCTATGCAATAAAACTTAAAGCTTAATAGTTATACTATCAAAGGAGCAATGGAAATGCTTTTATTTACTTTTGTCTATGAAGATGACCCATAGAATGGGGGGTCCCAATAAAAACAATTTAATAGAAATTGATGATAAACTTTTTAAGAGGATTGGAAATGATGATATGACAGCCCTAGATGACTTATATCGCATTACTGAAAGAACTATGTACGCATTCTCCTTATCCCTTACTAAGGACCATCAAAAAGCCTTGGACCTTATGCAGGACACCTATGTGAAGATAATCAATGCTGCCCATCTTTATAAACCTGTGGGGAAACCTTTGGCTTGGATGTTTACAATTGCTAAAAACCTACATTATACTAATACAAAAAGGGAGAGAAGAAACATCTCCTTAGAGCCAGGAGAGCTTTCCGATGACAGAAGGTTTTCCTATGTGACAGACCCAGATGATCGCATAGTCCTTGAGGGAGTTTTGTCACTCTTGTCTGAAGAGGAAAGGGAGATTATTATACTATATGCAGTATCGGGGATGAAACATAAGGAAATAGCAGAAAGTTTAGGGCTTAAACTATCTACAACTTTGTCAAAATACCATAGAGCATTAAAGAAACTAAAGAACTACTTAGAAGGAGGTGGGCAAAGACATGAATGAAAAAGAAATACTAAACAGGCTGAAGAATTCAATTGAACAAGCACCAATAGATATTTTAGAAAAAATTAAAGAAGGGCCAAGGGAAAAGATGCTTAGGCATGATGATATTACATGGCAGGACACCAGTAGGTTTTCATTTAGGAAGTTGATGCCCTACGCCTCAATTGCAGCAGGATTCCTTCTTGTATTTTTCGGATGGCAGTACCAAGTAAGAATGCCAGATAGTCACATATATATAGATGTTAATCCGAGTGTTGAAATAGTTACAAATAGGCAAGATAAGGTTATAAATATTTTGGCAGATAACATAGATGGGGAAAGAATAGTCAAAAACCTAGATTATAAAGGGAAAAATATATATCAGGTAACTGAGGAAGTACTTGACAGGATGATGGATGAAGACTACCTAAATAAGAATCATGAGTTTTTACTACTCTCTGTCTATAACAAAAACCAAAAAAGGGCTGAGGAAAAGAAACAAAGTTTAGATAAGAAAATTCATGACCATCTTGAGGCCAAGGATCTACAGCCTATAGTACTATTACAGAAAATAGATTATACATCAACTATAGAGGAATATGCAAAGAAACATGGAATATCTGTTAGCAAGATGACTTTTATTCGCAATCTCATTATTCTCAATCCAGAGCTTCAAACAGAGGATTTAGTAAACCTAAGTATTGAAAACCTAGTAAGCTTAAGCCAAGGTATGGGTCTTGAATTAGATAAGATAATTGAATCAAAAGATCTTGATAGAATACAAACTCGACTACCTCAACCAGAGCTAGAAACAGAAGATGACATAGAGACATTACCTAAGGACCATGATGATGATTATGATGATTATTATGATGACTATGATGACCATGATGACCATGATGATGATGTAACTAGTGTAAAACAAGAGACCAAGGAAGCAACTAGAGAACAATATAAAAAGCAATCTAAAGAATTATCAAGTGGAAGAATCTCAGCTGATAAAGCAAAATCCATAGCTCTTGAATTAACAGGTGGTGGAAAAATAATAGAGTTTGAGCTAGATGATGATGAATATGAAATAGAAATTATATCAAATGGCAAAGAGTATGAAATAGAAATCGACGCTTATACTGGCAAAGTTCTTGACTTTGAAGTAGAAGACGATGATTAATATTGGGAGGATATTGAGTCCTCCCTTTTTATTTATTATAGGGCAGTATTACACCACAAGCAAGCCTTCTACCTGAGTTTCCTGATGGTTGACTTCTATAATCATCTGGGTTTTCATGGATAATTACTGATTTACCAACAACATCTTCAGGCTTAAATTTATCAGTGAAGAAACTCATTCTAGCGAAACCATTATTTGAAAACAGGACTGGAAAGTCCCCTGCATGGTTTCCATGGGGTTGATTATTTGGATTATAATGGCCACCAGCAGATTCAAAAGGCATATTAATATTGCCTACCTCACAAATTCCGTATTCATGAATATGAAAGCCTAGGGGTCCAATGGGTGGCTTATCATCATGGGCAGGTTTATATAAGGGTAGTCCCCAAACCTCCACTAAAACTTCAGTTCCACCAACAAGATCATAAAAATATATATATCCATTTATCTCTGGGGCCAAGGGTCCACCTAAGATTTTTCCATAAGCAACTGGTTTTACTGTATGCAATTTATCAACCTCCTCCTTTTTAATATTAAGAATCTGATATTATATAATATGAAGGAGAGAATAAAATGGGACAATTATGGTAGATTAAGTTATAATTTATGTACATACTAATAAAATAATGAAAATTCAACGATAAGGCCAGGTGATAAAATGAGATTGTTTATTGCTATAAATTTTAATAAGCTAGTTAAGGGAAGAATTCAAGAAATAATTAATGTATTAGAAAAATACTCTAGCCAAGGAAGATTTGTATCTCAAGAACATCTACATTTAACCTTAGAGTTTTTAGGGGAAATTTCAGAGGAAAGACTAGTTACTATTAAAGGGCTAATGGATAATCTAACTTCCAATCCATTTGTTTTAAAACCATCTAAGCTTGGATATTTTAAAAGGCCACAGGGTAATATTTATTGGTTAGGAATAGAGTATAATAAAGAATTAATGAAGACACAGGAAATAATTCATAAGTCTTTACTAAAAGAAGGCTTTAAACTTGAAAATAGGCTATACAAACCCCATATTACCTTAGGAAGAAAGGTTAAATTAAAGAATAGTTTTAATTACAGTATATTAGATGAAAA
>JAAYQJ010000133.1 GCA_012519355.1 Tissierellia bacterium
TAACGGAAGTCATTCTATTCAAAGAAAAGTTGCTCTTTACACTCAAGATAGCAATAAAAATGTAACTGGAGAATTCACTTTGACAGCTCCAAAACTTACTGTTAAGAGTCCAAATGCAAGACTTCAAAATGGTACTTTTGTAGGAGATATATATGTTGAAGCTGAAAAATTCCAATTAGTGAACACTAAAGTGGTAGGAAATGTATACTTTGCCACTGAAGAAGCTCAAGCAACTTTCGTTAATAATAATGCTGAAATTACAGGAGTTCAAGAATTAATAGCTGAATAAATATTTAGAGGGTGAAGTTTAAACTTCACCCTCATTTTTTTTCCTTAGCTTTTCCTTGATATATTTTAAATCATCGGCTATATACCTATGCTTTACTTCAGTCACATCGAAATTAACCAATTTGAAAACAAATTCAAAGAAATAGCCTCCGCATATGGACATTACTGCAGTTCCAATGCCTACAGAACCACCTAAAAGATAACCTACTATTAATACTGTGATTTCTATAGTATTTTTTACAAACTTAACGGACTTTTTAGTCTTCTTTGTTAAGGCAACCATTAATCCGTCCCTAGGCCCTATTCCATATCCTGCTCCTACATAGAAAAAACATGCAAATCCAATGATGACTAAACCCACTAGGATCATTAATAAACTAGGAAAAAAAGAATCAAATCTTGGAACTATATTACTTATCATCAAGATATCTATAAATATGCCAACAAAAATCATATTAAAAACAGTTCCCCATCCGATATTTTCTCCAAAATATATATCTACTAATACTATAATAAATCCAACTAAAATACTTGCTTTGCCTATGGATATATTTAATACATTTCCAATACCTTGATTAAGTACATCCCAAGGTGCAATGCCTAAATTTGCGTTAATTGCCATTACTATACCTAGTGCATATAGGAAATATCCTGTAAAAAGTCTTGTAAAATTCAATACAATTTTCTTCATAATACTAACTCCACTTGCAGTTTAGTATTTCTTACACAGAATATGCCTATATCTACTTCACATAAATAATCCAAAAAGCCTTTACTCACACAAGAAGCAAGCCTCTCTTCATTCCTTAAGATCGGTTTCATCCTACTCCCCCTTAAATTTAATAATCATCTAAAAATGAAAATTTGTCTCCATCCTTTTGCCATCCCAATATGCCATTCATATTCACATTTTCTGCCGCCCTAAAGATGTTTATATCAACATTGACAAAATCTTCCTTAAGCTTATCTATTAAATCCTTTATCTCATACCTCTTATTCCCTATTCTCTTGGCTGCAACCATGCAAGCACAGTTTAATGGCCATATACCTGCATTTTGGATAAATCTTTGTATATATAATTCTTCTACTAGATATAAGGGTCTGATTAATTCTAGGCCTTCAAAATTTTGAGCCTTTAGTTTTGGCAACATGGTTTTAAAGTTACCTGCACATAAGAGATTCAACATTGTAGTCTCTATAACATCGTTAAAATGATGGCCTAAAGCAAGTTTATTGCAGCCTAACTCCTTGGCCTTTCCATATAAAGACCCTCTCCTCATCCTTGCGCACATATAGCAAGGGTAGTCCTTAGCTATTTTATCTGCCACTTGAAATATATCTGCTTCATATATATGGACTGGTATTTCTAAATATTTGCAGTTTTCCTCTAGTAGCTGTCTTACTTCTGGATGATAGCCTGGGTCCATGGCTATAAACTCTAATTCAAAGTTTCTATTCCCGTTTCTGTATAGCTCTTGAAAAAGTTTAGCCATAAGCAAACTATCTTTACCACCAGATATGGCTACTGCTATTTTATCTCCATCCTGTATAAGGTCATATTCTTTTATAGCCTTTATAAACTTAGCCCAAATATGCTTTCTGTAGGTTTTAATTATACTTCTTTCTATATCTGCTAAAGGTTTTCTTTCATTAAAAGGTACTAAAATCTCACATCCTGTCCCTTTAATACCATTTTCATTTTTATCCAATATTATCACTCCATCTAATTTATGTCTCTATTATAGCATACCATAAAACAAACTGAGACAATAATAAATGTCTCAGTAAATTTTAATAACTTTCATATATATTCTCATATTGTAAGCTTTGGTATAGGAAGTCCAATAAAATCCTATTGGGATCTTCGCTTAGCTCCCAAATCATGGCCCCACCTAATCCATTTAGCTTAATATACTCCGACTTATAATAAATTGATTCCTCATCTTCATATGATATAAAAGTTGTCCCATTATAAAGCCAGGGAGCCATGGCTACTGGATGATAGTGTCTAAGGAAAGCTTGATTATATAGATATTTTGTTGATATCTCACCAAAAGATATAACTGAACTTCCTTCAAAACTTTGATATAGTCCATTATCCCATGCTTCTACATTATTATATAACTTGCCAGAGAATGGAATTCCCATAACAATTTTTTCCCTAGGAAATCCGGAATTTATCCAGGATTTAATGGATTCATCCACGCTAGGTTTAAAGTAGTTTAAAGAGTCATGATTTGTATACAATGGTGCATTAAAATCAGTATACTTGTCCCATGCCCCATGGAAATCATAGGTCATAATATTTGCAAAATCGATATATTGGTGAATCTCTCCTAGCTCAAGATTATCAACACCTATAGTTCCTGCAGAGCCAGCAATAGTCAATACATATTCTTTCCCGTCCATTATACTTTGTTCATCTAATTTTTCTCGAATAGTTCTTAGTAAAAGGGTAAAATTTTCCTTGTCTTCAGGCCTATACTTATTTGTTGGTAAGCCACCACTTACTGGAAACTCCCAGTCTATATCTATACCATCAAATCCATATGTTTGAATAAATTCTAAACAGCTATTGGCAAAGATAGTTCTAGATTCTTCTGTTAATGCTACATCAGAAAACTTGTCAGACCAGGTCCAGCCACCGACAGATATGAGAATCTTAATATCTGGGTTGATAGACCTTAAATTATTTAATCTCATAATATTGAAATAGTCAATATATGGATCTCCTAAGCTTATTTTTAAATCTTGGCTAATATTGGCGAAGGCATAATTAATATGTGTTAGCTTAGTTGGATCAATTTGGTCTGGGCTGAATCCAGAATAGGCAGCCCATGATGCATAATAACCTACTATCTTCTTATCTTGAACCATATTTGATTGAGCCCAGACCCTAGGGCTTGTCCCAATAAAGCTAAAGACTAGTAGAAAGATAAGGACTGAAAATACAAATTTTTTAATATGAATAAAATACACGTAGGTGAAACTCCTCTCATTTTCTAGAATAATATACATATATATAATACAAGGCAAAAAATATTATGTCAACCTGTATATAATGGGAATAGGGACAAAAAATAAGTCAGGTTGTAGCCTGACTTTACTTGCTTAGTCCTATACTGTTTGCAAAAATAGCAGCCTGTGTTCTATCGTTTAATTCAAGCTTTGTCAAAATTTGACTTACATGTTTTTTAACTGTATGTTCAGTAATATAAAAATTATTTGCTATTTCTTTGTTGGTTAGTCCTTTTGCCAATTCTCTCAATACTTCCGTTTCTCTTGATGTAAGATGTGGAACATCATCCCTATGTGTATTATGTATATAATCTATAAGGTCAGCATCATAATATCTTTTACCCCTAAAAATTTGCCTGATTCCATATAAAATTTCCTCAGGATAGGCTTCCCGTAATACATATCCCTCTACTCCCATATCTATAGCTTTGGAGATAAACTTCTCACTACCACAAAAACCCATTATCATAAACTTGCTTAGTAACTTCCTATCTTTAGCTGCCAATATAAATTCTATACCATCCTTTGCTCCAAGATAGGCATCCACTAATACCACATCTGGCTTTGTTTTCTCAAGGAGCTTTAATCCATCATTGAAAGAAGCAGCTTCTCCAGCAAATTCAATATCTTTATCTTTAGATATTATTGAAATAATCCCTTTTCTCACCATGGGGTATAGAGCAATAACAGCTACCTTCATCTAACCACCCTTTCATTTCTTGGATTAATTATTAGATGCTAGTTAGTCTTTAGTCCTTTAGTCCTAGTATCTATATTTTACCAATTTATTCTGAAAAATTTGTTAAAATATGATGGTGGTTTCAAAATTTTTTACTACATATTCTCTTAAAGTATCTTATTTTTCAACATCTATTTTTTTATATAAAAAAACCCAACTACTAGCCTTAGTAGGGGTCTTTTCTGATTATATCATATTCTATTCTATGTGATTGTCTTATGTAATCCCAAAAACTTACGGATTATGGTAAAGGTCTCCACTTGTGAATTATTCTTTAGACTAATCGTTTCCTATCTTGTTATCATTGTCATATCCGTTATCATAACTTCCTCTAAAGTTTATATAAATAGGCATATTTGCAGTAACTGCTTGCAGTTCATTTCCTGCTTCTTCAACCATGTGTAGGGTATACTTTAGATCTATTGCTTGACCCTTACCTATACTAAGTTCTGGATTTAATTGTAATCCCCTATGATTATTATCATCTAGGTCGTATAAGAAGTTTCTTAAACTTGCATAATCTGCTAGTGTTCTATCAAAAAATAACAATACTCCCTTTTCAATTTTTAATTTAATATTATCTAGAAAAGAGTTATACACATCTAGCTTAGGATAATTATTTTCTATTATTAGTTCTTCTTCCTTAATTTTAATACCTATACCATCAATATTTACATTGCCATATTGGTTTTCAATCCTTATAATTCCTGTAATCCCACCAATTCCCCTTTCTGCATCCTTAACTGTACTTGGATATAACAAATCCTGCCCAAATAGGCTACCATATTGTGTAATACTTCCGTCACTATTAATCCTAATAATTACATTGGGCTCTTTATTTGAGTTAGATGCGAAAGAGGATTGAATCTTGCCTGCTGCAAAATAACTCACCAGCAAGATTACAATTAGAGCTTTAAATGTAAATTTTAATGACCTTTTCTGGTTTTTCAATACCCCCACCCCTCAAAATTATCCAATAATATCCTGGTCTATGATTCTATTTTACTTTTATCATTCCCTAATGCATCATTTATATCTAATATATATACTTCATCCTCATGAATTACATAAAACCTATCCATTTCTTTATAGTCAGAACTATATTTATACATAATAGGCTTACCTATTTCATCTGCGAGTCTTACTAGGTCATCTATAGACTTTACCCTATAGGTGCTAATATCAGGACTTGCTAAATCACTATTTAAGGCCACTAGTCTATCACCATGTTTTTTAAATATCTTTCTCATCTTCTTTTCTAGTGGATCAATAATTTTTATAGTAGCATTTGTGAAAAATATTACATAAATTAAACCTAAGAGAAGAAATCCAAGTATAATTCCAAATAATGCTACTTGTTTCTTATCCACAGGTAATTGAATTTGAGTAGTTTCTTCAATCGCTCCTGGGATGTCGAGCTCCGTATTTCCACTTATTTGGAACATACTAGTATTTAGAGGTATTACTATACTGGGAGTTATGGTTTCTTCTATTGATCCCTTATCCGTCTCACCTTGAATATTTATATCCATTGAAAGGGTTAATGAAGCTAGACAGTTTATTTTAGAAATTTCTATAATTTCCTTTCAAATCAGCATCTCTTTCTCCAGAAAATTCATAGTTAAAAGACGTATTAATATAATCTACAAATTCTGTTAAATATATACCTCCTTCTTCCAGTGGGTTAGTTGTATACAATTGATTTGGCTTTACAAAGACCTTGTAGTTTACAGTAGCCCTATTACTGTAGGTATATACTGGAGTTGTTCGTGCTTGAATATCTGGAAATTTAACTACTTTGTATAAATTAAACGATACAATTCCTATTATTACTACTAAAATTGTTATTATACTTATCTTGAGTTTTTTATTAATGTTTAACTTCATCCCCCTGCACTCCCCTTAGGTAATTTAACGTACTAAATATGTATTTAAAATTATTAATAAGTTAGCAGGCTTAAGCCTGCTAACTTAATCAATTAATCTATATTATATTGTGTGAAGTTTATTGATAATTCAAATGTAACTTCTTGAAGTTCTGTTATATTATCTTCTGCTTCAATATCAAGTACAAATTTTACAGTATAGTCCGCACTTTCACCTGGTTCTAATATTAATTCTGCTGGTTCTACTGGTGGATCTTCTGGACTTGTTAGTGGAGTACATTTTGGACAGTCAGCTTTTTTATTCCAAAAGTCCCAATGGTTATGACCACCAAATATTGGAAGCCACATAGTAGTAGCGCCATTCTCAAATACAAGTTCTTCCCCTTCGTGTACAACTATCATTCTAGCTAATGTTGCTTCATCTCCACCAGCTGCAGTTAGCATCAAATCGGATACTTTTACAGGCATAGTACCCTTATTTTCAAAAGTTACAGTTTCTTCAACCCATGCACCTGGGTAAAGGTTTCTAATCTTAAGTACTACCTTATCTAAATCAGCAGTAGGACCAGTTTCATTTCCGTCATTTAATGCCGTAATATAGTTATGAGTTACTTCTACCCATTCTGATGAAGTTTCAGATTTTACTCCAGTAAAATCTACATCTAAGTATCCTGTTTTTACTGTAGTATCCACTTTTAGTACATCCATCCATGCTGCATATCCTGCCCCCATAAGAGCAAGTGCTACTACTAGTGTCAAAGCCAAAAATCTCGTCTTTTTCATTATTATCTCTCCTTTTCGCTTTTTATTTGAACTATATTAAGTCCTTATGTCTAGATTATAGGTCTTCTTTCCTTTTTTTACTCCACGCGAAAGTATAATTTCACGCCATTATTTAGTAGACTTGTATCTACTACTTAAGTAGTAAGGATTTAATAAACTATGTCATCTAGCAAAATATCTTTGTCACTTTTTATTAGGAGAGTAGGCCAGCCTATCTTTGGTACAGTGTATACTATAGTTCCTTTAATATCCTGTGGTTTTACTAATTCTAAATCAGGACCTGAGTTGTTGTCTCCCTTTGTCTTGAACCTTATCCCCTCTTCTTCATCATATATTACCTCAATAATTCTATGGGATATTAAGACACCATCCCTTTTAAATTGGATAACATCGTCTACCTTTAAGTTACTTATCCCTTCCATATCTACTATCTTTTTTACTAAAATGACATCCCCTGGCCTAATCATAGGCTCCATACTTCCTGTGGCTATAACCGATGGATAAACAGGAAAGACCCCTACTGAAAACCAAATTATTCCTATGGATATTACACTGGTTATCATCCAAGATATTGGATTATCTTCATCATTGTCTCTTCTCCTAAATTCCTTTGATTCGCTATAATAGATGGTATGTAATTAAAGCCATAACTACTTACTAATTTGGTAACTTGCGAATTTTCAATTATATACAAAATTAGCAATAGTGAAATAAGCAGTAAACTTCTTTTTTTTGAAGTCTTAGTTGGTAAAAAAGCCCTTTTTATACTCATGCTTGTCCTCCAATTTTTTATATCTACAACTATTTAGTTGTAAATGTTACTCTAAAGATCCTAGTCCTTCTTCAACTATATAATCAACATCAGAATCAGTTATTTCAACTATCACTTCCTGCTCCTTATTTTCATCAGATTCTAAAGTTATACTACTTTTTCAATATCTAGCTCTTCTATATCTATTTCTTCATAATCTTCATAACCATTGTCTAATTTTTCTTCACTTTTATCTTCTTCCTTCTTCAGTTCATCTTCTAGATTTTTAACAGATTCTAAAGTTGTATCGCTTTCTTCTTTTTCTAAATAATCTTGATTTATTTCAAAATCTTCTTCATCATCTTTACCTAAATCATCTTCTCCTTTTTCATCTTCTTCTAATTGCTCCTGCTCTTCTTCCACATTTATTCCGTCTTGATCATCATAATCTTTATCTGATTCTTCATCTACTTCCTCTATTTCATTTACTAATTCATTTTCTTCCTGTTTTTCTTGTTCTTCTTCCTGTTTTTTCTGTTCTTCCAATAATAAATCTATTTCCATATATTTCTTTTCTATAGCATCTTCAAGGCGTTGAATAACAATGGGATTTGGTAAAACACATATATCCCCCTCTATTATTACGTCTTTTTTCCACAATCCATATCCTCCAGACATAAAAACAAATGCAATTAATAAGCTTATAAGCACTATACTAACTTTCTTCACCATACTAACTCCTCCAATTTATATCCCCTGAATAAATAAAAGCTTATACAGAAAATCATGATGCTCTATTACATTCAACCTACTTAATTCGTTTTCCAGTTGCTTTATTTCTTCATAAATGGCATTTATCTTACTTTGAATTTCATCCTCTTCTTCTAAACTTTCTTCTACAGTAAATGTATAGCTTTGTATCGTATCTTCAATATGATATGATACAGGAGCTATACTTAGTTGGAATTCTTCCACCACATCCTCTTCTGATAATGATGATAAACCATATCCCATTTTACTTTGTCTATTTAGATCAACTATTGCACTACTACTTATAGTACTTATTTCTTCTAATTTAACTGGAACACTTCCTTTATCTATTATTTTTATTCCCAGTTTTTCATATGTTCCTTGATACATATCTCCTGATATCTCTATGGTACGACCATCTTCTGAAGAAGTAATATACAAGCTGCTATAATCCTCTATATAGGCTTGGGGATCAATATTCCCAGTAGTAATGCTAACATCTACATCTAGACCACTGTTCCAATATCCATAACCTACCCCTAGTAAACTAAGAGAGACTATTGAAGCTACACAAATATATGGCACACTACTTAATTTCCTTCCCCGTCTTCTTTTATTCATATAAATCACTCTCCCGTCAGCCACAAATACTTGATGAGTTATTGTTTATTAACAAGGCAGCTTGTGTTCTGTGGCTTAAATCTAACTTTGACAAAATGTTACTTACATGTTTCTTTACAGTATTCTCTGATATATATAATTTCTTTGCTATTTCATAATTGCTAAGCCCCTCACCTAGCTCTATTAGTACATCTACTTCTCTTGGGGTCAGTTTATCTAAATATCCATTTAAGGTCCTACTTTGTGATTCGTATTCTAGAACTTCAAGGTCAATAAACTTCTTCCCCCTCATTATCACATGTATGGCATACAATATATCCTCAGCAAAGGCTTCCTTCAAAATATAACCGTCTACATCTATGTCCTTAGCTCTTATATAGTCTTCCTTCCTAATGGAAGACGTAAGAATAAGAAATTTCGTATCACTTCCAAGACTTTTAGACCTTGATACAATTTCTAATCCGTCCTCATTAGCAAGATTTAAGTCAACTATTGCTAAAGCTGGTTTTTCACTTTGTATTATTTTTATAGCTTCTTCTAAGGTGTATTTATCTAACTTCTTAATTAATGAAAATATACCACAGGACATACTAAAAAGTCTTTGTA
>JAAYQJ010000134.1 GCA_012519355.1 Tissierellia bacterium
ATCTTAGACTTCTCAATTGAAAGTACATGGTCTACTATACTGTTTATAAAATCTCTATCATGGGACACAAGTATAAAGCCTTTTTTACCTTCCAAATATCTAGCTACTACTTGCCTACCATGGGTGTCTAAGTGGTTAGTAGGCTCATCAATTAATAAAAACCTATCTTCCTCTGCAAAGAGCAGGGCCAGTAGAATTTTCGTCTGTTCCCCACCACTCAAGGTGGAGAATGGACGATACAGGATTTCTTCCTCTACTTCAATTAAATTCATTTCCCTTTGTAATTTCCACAATTCAAAATTAGGCTGTAAACTCTCTAATAAATCTATAGTCACCATATCATAGTCATCAATCCTAAAGGGAAAATATGCCATAGGAACAGGTTTTATAATAGAACCCTTATAAGGATATTCATCCATTAATAGTTTCAAGAAAGTGGTCTTTCCATAGCCATTTCGTCCGATAAACCCTAATTTCCAATCTGTATCTAATTGTAAATCTAAGTCCTCAAAAATAGGTTCTAGACTTCCCGGGTATTCAAATGTTAAATTTCTAATATCCATTAGCGCCATAATAAATTCTCCCTTCATATATGATACTTAGCGAGAATCTACATAAAGACAAAAAAGTTGAGAGCAGAAAACTCTCAACTACAAAAAATTATATTATATTTCCGTAGGGTATTATCAATATAGTCTAAGAGATTTCTCGCTAAAAATGGGCACAACAAACTAGAGCTTCTTAATAAATAATGTTGTGCTTATTAAAAATTCATTATTTAGCAAGAAATATAAACATCTGAACACCCCTTACAATATTATTAACACCTACTTAGATTATAGCAAATCTAGCAGTTTTTTTCTAGATAAATAGTATATTTACTCAATAAAATTCACTATTGTTTTGGTCAAGGCTTTGGTGTCAAAAGATCCTTCGCTGAGGCTCAGGATGACACTTTGTCATTCTGAAGGCTAGTGCATAAAATCCTACTGTCCTGACATTACTTCAGTCCAAATCCTGTCATATTCTGTTATTATATCCATTGGGTCTTTAAATACTTCCAATTTAACACTATCTAAAAACTCATCGGAAGGATATGCAACTTTTGAATTTCTTATTTCCTCTGGTAACATATCCACTGCTTCTGGTATAGGAGTAGAATATCCAATATAGTCTGCATTTCTAGCAGCTATGTCTGGCCTACATAGGAAGTTTATAAATAGTTCTGCCCCTTCCTTATTTTTAGCATTTGCTGGTATAACCATACTGTCAAACCATAGGTTTGTACCTTCCTTTGGTATAGCATAGTCTAAGTCTGGGTTTTCTCTCATCATGGCTACTGCATCCCCTGACCATACTACTGCTAGGGCAGCTTCTCCACCAACCATAGTGTCTTTAACTTCGTCACCTTGATATGCCCATACTAGAGGTCTTTGTTTTAACAATTCTGCCTTAGCTTCTTCTAGTTCATCAATATTTCTACTATTTAAGGAATATCCTAGTTTTAATAGGGCTACTGCAATAGTATCTCTTTGGCTATTTAACATTATGATCTGGTCCTTATACTTCTCATTCCATAAAATATCCCAACTGTCTACTACATCATCAACCATAGTCTTATTGTAAACTATGCCTACAGTTCCCCACATATAGGGTACTGAGTATTCATTGTTGGGATCATAATCTAGGTTCATGAAATCCTCGTCTACATTTTTGATATTAGGTACCTTATTCATATCAATTTTAGCTAACATACCTTCCCTAATCATTCTTTCAATCATATAATCTGATGGGAATATAACATCGAAACTTTCCCCACCTTGCTTTAATTTTACATATAAGTCTTCATTAGTTGCAAAAGTGCTATAGTTTACCTTTATTCCGTATTCTTCTTCAAAGTCATCAAGGACTGATTCATCGATATAATCTCCCCAATTATAAACATTGATACTTGGCTTCTTCTCACCGCAACCTGCCACTACAGTAACTACCATCATCAGGACCAAGGCTAAAATAATAAGTTTATTTCTCATCGGATCTCTCCTTTCTCTAATTCGTTTTTCTCAGTTCTCTTATTTATTATTAACAACATTATCATTAAACCTACAAACATTAAGGTAGATAATGCATTTATTACTGGATTTATTCCTCTTCTTGTCATGGAAAATATCTCTATACTTAAGTTTGATACACCCTTACCTGTATTAAAGAATGATATAACAAAGTCATCAACAGATAGGGTAAAGGCTATTAAAGCACCTGTTATGATACCAGGCATAATCTCAGGTATTACAACCTTTCTAAGGGCATAAAAGGGTGTTGCCCCTAAGTCCATGGCCGCTTCTGCCAAATGTTTATTCATCTGCTTTAATTTAGGTAGGACAGATAATATAACATAGGGTATGCAAAAGGTTATATGGGACAACAACATAGTAGTAAATCCAAAATCTAGTCTTAAGAATCTAAACAAAACCATTAATGAAACTGCCGTTACTATATCTGGATTTAATACTGGTAGATAGTTTAGGTTTAAGACTATTTTTTTGCTAATACCTGGCATGTTTGAAATACCAATAGCAGCAAAAGTACCTATAATAGTAGATATTATTGCAGAGAGTACTGCTATGAGTATAGTATAATACAATGCTTTTAATATATTGGCATCTTGAAATAATTCAATATACCATTTTAGAGTAAATCCTGCCCATACACCACGGGATTTGGAATTATTGAAGGAGAAGACTATTAAAACGATAATAGGTGCATATAAAAATAGGAATATTAAAAATGTATATAGTCTTTTTATACCTTTGTTTACCATAATCCTCCACCTCCCCCTTCCTTATCCTTGTCAAATTTAGAAGTAAAAGCCATTGTAATCAATATAAATATCATAAGAATAATTGACATAGATGAACCAAAATGCCAATCTCCAGTCCACCTAAATTGTTGTTCAATTAGGTTACCTATTAAATTGTATTTGTTTCCTCCCAGTAAAGAGGAAATAATAAAAGTACTAACTGCTGGTATAAATACCATAGTAATACCTGTCATTATCCCAGGAATACTTAAAGGGAAAATAACCTTTGAAAAAACTGTTATCCTATTGGCACCTAAATCTTCAGCTGCCTCTATTAAACTCTTATCTATTTTTACTAGTACAGAATATATTGGTAATACCATAAAGGGTAAAAAGTTATAAACCATTCCTAGCAATACTGCTTTATCGTTATAGATTAAATCTAGTGGTTGTAAGCCAATTTTAGTGATTATACTATTTATAAGTCCGTTTCTTCCAAGTAAAGTGAGCCATGCATAAGTTCTTAACAGGAAGTTCATCCACATTGGTATTACGAACATTAGAATCATTATGTTTCTCTTGCTAACCTTTTCCTTAGATATAATATAGGCTGCTGGGTAGCCTATTATTAAGCAAAGAATAGTTGATATAAAGGCTAGGTTAACTGATCTTCCTAGGACCTTCAAATAAATTGGCGTAAAAAATCTTTTAAAATTATCTAAGCTAAAAGTAAATGTTGAAAAGTTTTGACTATCTCCTCTTGTAAAGGCAAAGTATAGTATCAGTAATAGTGGAATTACTATGAATATTCCTAACCATAGGACATAGGGGTAGGCAGTTTTTTTCATTTTCACTCTTCTCTCACCTTCTTCATTATATGAATGTTTTCAGGTAATATTGTCATACCGATTTCTGTTCCTATAGGTTTCATTATGGTAGAATGTATCATCCATTCAAAGTCTTTGGATTTTACTATCATTTCATAGTGAACTCCCTTAAATG